>JAIROQ010000215.1 GCA_031257455.1 Prevotellaceae bacterium
TTGATATTTTCCGATTCCAGCATCATCTCAAAGTCATTGCGGGTGTAGGAACTTATCAGCCGGTTGTTTTGGTTGTTGGATTCCGCCACAATATAGGAATTGAAGTAACGTTTGAGGAATAAATCATCAAACGACATTTGGGAAATTTCGTTTTCACCGGTAAAGCAAAGAGTGTTCGCCAGTGTTTTACGTATTTCGGGATAATACACCCAGAATAAACGCGCTTTTACTTTTTCGCCGTCTTCATCATCTCCGTCTGCCGTGCGCAGTTGACGGTAATATACGCGGATAGGACAAATGCCGATAATCCGCACAAACATTTGCGAATAACGGGTATCGAAGAACCATTCTTCTTTTATCAACAGTTCCTGTACTTCGCTCCAGTTGATTTGCCCGCGAATGATCACGGTCGTATCGCCCGTACCGTCCATTTTAGGCCTTGTTTGCTTGCGGTCGGCGGCGTTAAACCGTGTAATAAGGGTTTGGGGCGATAATACGGTGGTAAATTCGTCAGAGTCGGTATCATAGGCCGTTATTTTTCCGGCCTGTATAGCCTGTACCAACGCTTGCACTAAACTTTTGCGGCCTTGCATTACCTCAGTTGGATAGTATAAGGGATAATTGATTTTTTCCCGCAGGTCAATAGTACGCCATATTTTCCTTGCCCATACTACATCGGATTCGCGAATAGGCGTGTAGGGGAAAGGTTCTTTTTCCTGCACTATATCCCGGTGGAATGCGCCGTCCATTACTAAACTTTGCTTTTGTTGCAACTGTTGTTGAGCTACTGCGCTACTGCCGATAAGCAGGAAAATACTAAATAACGAAATGGTAATAAAATGTTTCATATTATATACAAATAATTTTTATCTAACTTTTACGGTAAGGTCCGGTAACTCCACATCCCCATTGGGGCCTCTGGCGATTATATTCGTAAAAGCAACGAGTTGTCCCGAACGTACGCGGTTGAATAATTGTTTTTGTTCTTCGGTAAATAATTGCGAATTGGAGGCTTTTTCTTCCAGGTATCCTTGAATTGTGGCGGATACGGTGAATGAAGTAACCCGGTATTTCAAGTCGAAATCAAAATCTTTCATTTCGGCAAATATTCCTTGCGAAGCCATCAGGTCGCCTTTTGTGGCGGTTTTCGTAGTAATACCTTCCAAGCGTGGCGTGGGAACGGGCAGGTTTTTCACACGAAATGTCATGCCGCCCATGTCTTTTCCGTCAAATGCTACGGAGACTTTGCAAAGATTGCCGCTGCCCGGAGTGAGGATAAACTCGTTTGTGCCGCGGGTAATCGTACCATTCGTTACGGTTGGTATCAACTTTTCGGGCGGAACGCCGGAAAGTGAAATGCTGATAGGGTTTTCTATACCGCGATATACTACATTCATTTTGGTCGGCGAAACAACTACATTGGGTTCCGCTACCTGGAATTGGATAGTTACCGGACGCGTTGTTTTTCCGTCCGGTCCGCTAAATTCGATAGCGCCCTTCAAGTTCACTGGCCCTACCGTTTGCGCCTGATATTTGTAAGTAATTTTACCGGTTTGGTTTGCTTGATAGGTTCTTCCGCCTATTTGCAAAGTAGGACGCGCTGTAGGGTCATAAGCGGCTAAGAATATTTCGGCGCTGTATTCTGTTCCTTTCAGCACATAATTGGAAGTGGGGATAACCGCCACGTCAATATTCGAGAACTTAAAATCGGACGCATCAATTTGGCTGGACAAATGGTTAAGTACTTCGCTTTCGCAGTTGAGAATATCAAGTTGGAATTTTGACAGCAGCGAAATCGCCGAAATCAGCGGGATACTTTCAAATTGAGTTTCCCAAGTACGGCGCATGCCATCGGAGCCTTCCGGCGGATTGTCGGTTTGCAATAAATTGTGAATAGATTCGGTAACCATTGTATTACCGGCGGACATTGCGAGTAGAAATTCTTTATAGTCGGTAATTTTTTTGCGGATAGTATAAGCCTCTCCGTTGCCATCGCCAAGTAAAATCCGGGATGCGACATCGGTATTATCTTTTCCTTCGATAGCCCAAGAGTCAAAAGAGAGTCCGTCATCTTCCAGCGCCGGCGCATCTTCCCCGTCACTGGCTTTGACGATTTGTACTTTCAGATGTTGAATATAGATGTACAATTCTTCGGCTCTTGTGTGCACTTCTTCGGCTTTGTCCTGCCAAGGTTTTACTTTTTCGGGGTTTTCCGCTGCTGCCCGTGCAAAGTCGGACAACTCGGCTTTATTTTTTATGCGAGTGGTTTCAATACTTTGCTTGAGGCTTTTATTAATAAGCACAAATGCGTCCAACACTTCAACAGATACATTCAGCGCTAACATTGCCGTTAGTACCAAGTACATCATGTTAATCATTTTTTGACGTGGAGTGAGTTTGCCGCCGGCCATAATTGTTTAGTTTAAAAAGTAGCTTGTGAATATTTTTGTTATTCCGTCATTCGTGAGTTATCTTTTTTTCAAAGTCTTATTCACTGTATTTACTACCGATACATATGCCGTATTAAGTTCCGCAATCAACTTGTTCAATTCAATCATTTGCCGGTCGAACTGTTGGGATTGTTTTGCCGAGTTACCCATCACCGTCAGTAATTTTTGGCTATGTTCGACATATCCTCTATGTTCCTGCATGTACAATTCGTAGGATGTATTTACGGCCTGCAAATTTTTGTTCAATGCCGCTAAGTTGGCATTCGCCTGTTGTCCGCCTGCGGTAATGGTTTTTGCCGTTTCGTTATAGGCGTTGGCAAAAGCTTGGGTCGTTTGGCTTAGTGCCGTTAAATTTGCAGTGGCTTGTTGTCCGCCGGCTGCAATGGTTTTCGCCGTTTCATTGTAAGCATTGGCAAAGGCCTGCGTAGTTTGGTTCAATGTCGTCAAATTGACGTTCGCTTGTTGCCCGCCGGCCATGATGGTTTGCGCTGCTTCGTTGTAAGCGACTGCAAAAGTTTGGGCTGTCTGGTTAAGTACCGTCATGTTGCCTGCCGCCTGTTGTAATCCGCCGACAAACCGGTTGGAAGTTTCGGCTACGGTAGCCAATGCGCCGAGGCTGCTTAGGGATTGATTAAAACGCTCTACATTTCTCTTTAAATTATCCGCCGAGTCGGCGTCTATGTCCAACCCTTTCCTTTTCTGCGCGCTCAGCGCTGCTTTGTCTGCTGCGCCATGCCCGTCTCCTAATTCAGGGAATACCGCATCCCAGTGGTAATCCAAAGGGAGCGGGTCAAATGCCGAGAAAAAGAAAATGATGCATTCAATGCCCATGCCGATAGTAAGCATATATCCTGCCAGTGGCCAGTGTTGCAGCTTAAACAATGCGCCGATAATAACCATGGATGCTCCCCAGCCATACATGCGGGCTGTGAATGTTCTCCAACCTTTTTTTTCTACGAATTGAAAGAATGCCATATTCAAATATTATTTAGTAGTTATGTGTTTTTTTATTGTTAGCGGGTTCCCATATACGACCGTACGCAACGGAATCCGATATATGATTTGGTAGAATCCTGGTATTCGTACATACGTGTGCCGCATTGTAAGAAATACGAAATATCTTTCCATGAACCGCCACGCACGACTTTGCGTTTGAAGACGGACGGGTCGGAGCTTTTGGAATTGGTCGTGAAATTCGGTTCCAAATCGTGGTACTGGCTATACGCATTTTCATCGAATGTATTGGACGTCCATTCGGACACATTGCCTGCCATGTCGTACAGCCCGTAATCGTTCGGTTCGTAAGAACCTACGGGCATGGTGTACACGCCGCCGTCCAGTTCATATTTCCCGCGTTGCGGTTTGAAATTCGCCAAATAGCAGCCTTCCTTATTGGTCGCATACGGCCCGCCCCAGGGATAGAGTTCACTTTCCAGGCCGCCGCGCGCCGCATATTCCCATTCCGCTTCATTCGGTAGCCGGTAGGGATTGGGATAATCTCTCGAAAGGCTGGAGTAAATCATATCCGTACGCCACCAGCAGAATGCCGTAGCCTGTTTCCACGAAATGCCGACTACCGGATAGTCATTGTAGGATACGTGAGAAAAATAGCTGGTCACAAAAGGCTCGTTGTAGGAAAAAGCAAAATCGCGTATCCAGCACAGGGTATCGGGATATACATAAACCGATTCTTTCATAATAAATGAACTGCGGTCGCGTATCTCTTCGCGTTCTCCCTGTGCATTGATGATAAAACCGGTATATTTTTTCTGTTCCGCATCGTAACGGGCATGAGCGGCCTGTTGGTAGTCAATCCATGAGTATTCATAAATCAATTTACGGACGTCTATTTCTTCCCGTCTGGAAATGGCTTCGTCTCCGGAATAATTCATTTCACGGAGAAGCGAGCGGTGTGCTTCGTCTTTACGGTTTATACGCGCCCGCCAGTTTAATGGCCGTTTCTCGTCATCGGTATAATCGAAATCTTCATCTTCCGGCAAGAAAAAGTTGTCGTCTGCTGTGCCTAAGAGCGCACGGATAATAGAGTCCCGTACATAGTTTGCAAATTGGCGGTATTCATAATTGGTGATTTCCGTTTGGTCCATCCAAAAGGCATTGATTGTGATTGTGCGGGGAACAGCGTTCATAGCCCACAAAATATCCTGGTCGTTATTTCCTATTACCACATGTCCGGAAGGGATATATATCATTCCAGAAGGCGGTATTTCTGTTGTTCCTGCAGATTTTCCTTTTGTTCCACGCGACAATTCGCCTGTGTAACCGTAATTAGACCCCATACACCCGTAGAGGCAGAGAGATAATATAATAACCACAGTTAAGTAGAGCGATTTATTCATAATTAATTTTAATGTATTTTTAATTTTTTACAAATATCTTATACTTTTGTACCGTTGTGCACCGCGCACGGTCTTTACCGCAAACGAATAGCTTAACATCAACTCATGCGTGCCGCTGCTGAAGCGGCTTAGCCGGGAAGTGGCATATTCGTAGGCATAGGCCACCTGCAATCCGCTGAAAACTTCCAGCCCGGCCATGGCAGCGATTGTCTGTCCCCAACGGTAGCTGATACCCGCCCAGTATTTTTTATTATACATCGCATGGCAGGCTATGTTGTAGCTTGTTTGCGTAAAGTCGGACACCACCGTCAACATGGGCGTTATCATCCACGTGGTACTGTCCGCAAAGAATGTAAACCCGCCCGTAAGGTACAGCGTGGGGCGGTAGCGGGCATTATTGTCAACGCCTAATTTGGGGCTGGTAAGATGCGTGAATGATACTCCGCCAAACCAGCGGGAATTGGAATAATACGCTCCTGTTCCCAAATCGAATGCGGCGCCTGCATTTTCCTGGCTCGGCGCTACCGGGTCAGTTCCGCCGTCCGGCAGTTTCCATGTATTGTTGGCATACCAGCTGCCGATAAAGCCCAACGAAACGCCTATGCCTATTTGCCCGTCTCCCAAGTCCCGGCGGTACGCATAGCCGAAATTTAATCCCGGCGCACGTAGAAAACCGGCTACCTCGTTCTGCAACGTAACGCTGATACCGCTGCGTATTCCGAATACATTCACCGGCCCATGCACGTTTACAACGGTAGAAACGGGCGCTTCGTCAAATCCTCGTAACTCCAAACGGTTATAGCCGGAGGCGCAAAACATCCCTTCTTGCGTATTGCCCGCATACCCCGGATTTATAAATGTTGGGTTCATAAACCATAAATTAAATTGAGCGTCTTGTTGTGCCTGAACTTTGCTGGAAATCCCCATTATGGCTATTGCCGGAAGTATTTTATACCAAACAGTCATGCACTTTACCCCTGATTTCTACATTAAGTAATTTTACAAAGTAACTAAATAAAACCGAATTGCGCAAAAAAAAGTATTGTTTTAATTAAAAAAAACAGTATACACCCTGTCTCTTACATCAATATAGTTGCCTGCGTTTGACTACATTTTTTCCTGTAAGTTTAACGGAGAATTAGTGGTTAGCGGTATTAGTCATTTGGAGATTTGGAGATTTGAAGATTTGAAAATGTGAAGATGTGCTAATGTGACTAATTTTTTAATGTGACTAATTGGGCTGACGCCAACTATCCATTAATCATTAATCATTAAAATACGCTTGATTTGTGCGGAAAATAAAATCACCGGAAAATTTTCCGATGATTTTTTTGTTCTATTTTGGCTTGTATTAGTCGGAAAAACTCTTATCCACTAAAATGCGGCCGCAATATTCGCATACAATAATTTTTTTACTCAATGCAATGTCTAATTGGCGTTGCGGCGGAATTTTATTGAAGCATCCGCCGCAGGCATCGCGTTCTACGGTTACTACCGCCAAACCGTTGCGTGCATTCTGGCGTACTTTTTTATACGCAATCAACATGCGGTCGTCAATAAATTTCTGCAAATCTTCCGATTTTTTCTCTAACGCTTTTTCTTCTTTAGACGTTTCGGAAACAATTTCATCTAATTCCTTTTTCTTCAATTCAAGGTCTTCGGTACGGTCGGCCAATAATTTTTTAGCGTCATCCAACATACCTTTCCGCTCTTTCAGTTGCAGCGTGTATTCCCTCACGCGCTTTTCCGCCAGTTCGATTTCCAAATTCTGGTATTCGATTTCTTTGGACAACGAGTCATATTCGCGGTTGTTTTTCACATTTTTTTGTTGTTCGGTATATTTTTTTACCGCTGCGCTTGCTGTATTGATGTCTATTTTCCGTTTGGCAATGTTGGCTTCCATGTCTTTTACTTCGCCCTGCAAATTGGATATGCGCGTTTTCAGCCCTTGTATTTCATCTTCGAGGTCGCGCACTTCCAGCGGCAATTCGCCGCGTACGGCGCGGAGTTTATCTATTTGCGAATCGGTTTGCTGGATTTGATAAAGTATTCGCAATTTTGCTTCCGGCGAATCATTATCTACCGTTGCCTGTTTTTTTGAAACTGCCGGCTTTGCAGGCGCCGGAGCGGTTTCTTTTTTTGTCGCTTTTGGGGGAGTTACTTTTTTTGCCATATTTATTGTTATTATATTTTAAAAATAGTTAATTGCGTTCGTATCGTTTTTTGTCAAACGGACGGCAAAGTTAGGCATTTTTTTTGTAAGACAATGATAAAAAATATCCAGTACGTCTTTTTCGCTTTCGTAATGCCCGATATCGGCTATCAGCAAGCGATTACCGACATCGAAAAAATCATGGTACTTGAAGTCGGCGCTGACGAATGCCGCAGCTCCCGCCGCCAGTGAGTCGTTCAGCAGGAAAGCGCCGCTGCCGCCACATACCGCAACGCGTGAAATAGCCGTTGCCGGCGGCTGCGAATAACGGATGCACGGCGTGTGAAAGTTTGTTTTTACTAATTGCAAAAAATCTTTTGCAGGCAAGGCCGCCGGTAAGTCGCCGAGCAGGCCGTACCCGATGCTGCCGTCTTCTTTCGGCGCAAGGATTTGCCTGTTTTGAAGCTGTAATTTTTCAGCCATCGCCTCGCTCACGCCGCCGCGTATGCTATCAATGTTGGTGTGCGCCGCGTACAAAATCAGGTTATTTTTGATGGCTTTTTCTACGATGCGTTCCGTGCGGGTGTGGCCGGTAAGCTGTTTCAGTCCTTTGAAAATAACCGGATGATGCGAAATGATAAGGTTAGCGCCGGTTTGCAGGGCTTCATCCAATACCGCTTCGGTAACGTCCACGCACAGCAGCACGCCCGTTACGCCGGTTTGCGGATGGCCTACGCAAAAGCCGGCATTATCGTATGTTTCCTGATAATGCAATGGCGCCATTTCTTCAATGGCCGCCGTTACTTGTGCTGCAGTTAGTGGTGTCATGATTTTTCTTGCGGCAAAAATTACGGATTAAAGTAATTCTTTTACTTCCAATAATTCGTTTTTTATTGCTTGTAAAGCGTCAATAATTTGTATATTGTAGTCTTCGCCGTTTTTATTTTCTTTTAATCGTTTTCGCGCTCCTTCCAATGTCATGCCTTGCGTTTTTATCAAGCGGTGGAGTATTTTAAAATTTTCCACATCGTCCGGCTGGAAGAGCCGATTGCCTTTCCTATTCTTGTGCGGACGGATGACGTCACTTAATTTATTCGACCAGAAACGAACTAACGATGTTGATTCGCCCAACATTTTTGCCACTTCGCCAATAGTGTAGTATATTTTTTCTATTTCCGCTTCTTTGTAAGGCATGGGATTTATTTAAGTTTTCCATCAGTCCAGCGATTGCCCGCTGTTGGTAGCCAGTTGTATCATGCGGTCGTATTCTTCAGGCGTGACATCAATGAAAAAGAAGTTCAAGGGGTCTAAAAATTTATCATTTTTCCGAACTTCATAATGCAGATGCGGTGCAATGGACAAGCCGGTATCGCCTACTGCCCCTATGACTTCCCCGCGTTTCACTTTTTGCCCGACTTTTACTTTGATTGCGCTTAAATGGGCATATAAAGTCGTGTAGCCGCCCACGCCATGGTCAATCACAATTTTATTGCCATATCCTTGCAGCGAAGTAGTGGCTTCTATCACCGTGCCGCCGCCGGTAGCCATCACATCTACGCCGGTAGCCGCTATCAAGTCTATACCGGTATGCATCTTTGCCACTTTGTAGCGCGGGTGAATGCGCATACCGATAGAGCCGCCGGTGCGCGTGAGGTCTTTATTCCGTAACGGCTGTACGGCCGGAATATTCCGACATTCCAATTCTTTTACTTTTGCCAGTGAGACAATCGTGTCCAGTGATATCATTTGGGCATAAGAGCGCACCAACAGGTTTTGCAACCGCCGGTCGGTCATTATCACCAAATCGGCATTGGCGAATGCTTCCAGATTTTCGTACCTGTTGGAACCGCCTACGCCCGTATTCATCGGCAATGGGTCGGCTTGAAAAATGGTACGGTAAATATTATTATCGCGCTGGTGGATGTCGTTCAATACGGTTTCCAATTGGTCGAAGCGGTTGTTCAGAGAGGTATATTGCGCCGTGAGCATGTCGTTTTCACGCAATAAGCCGCGTTCTTTCGGCGTGTCAAAAAATGCGGAAAAAATGAAATAATACAGCACCGCTAATACCACGCTGCCCAAAAAATAAAGCGTCCAGCGGCACAGGAGCTGCCATGCACCCTGCCGGACTTTTATGAAATCCAGCTGTTCATGGTTGTATTTGTAGCGATAGGACATGGTTGGTATTTAGTATTCGTTATTCATTCTTTGGGCAGCCTGCAAAATTCTTTCGTATTCATCCGGTTCAATGGTTACGTCAAAATAATTGAGCGGATTAACCGGCCTGCCTAAATAGTGTACTTCATAGTGTACATGGGGACCTGTAACCCCTCCGGTATTTCCTAATGTGCCGATTTGTGTGCCGCGTTTAATGACCTGCCCTTCCGTTACGCCAATGGAACGAAGATGCCCGTAAAGCGTTTTATAACCGAAACCATGGTCAATCTCGATACGATTGCCATAACCTTCACGGGAAAAAGAATGAACAACTTTTGTTACTATCCCGTCACCCGTAACGAATATCGGTGTTCCGATAGGCCCGCCGATATCCACGCCATTATGCGGCCGGCTGTCGCCATAAATAGGATGATGCTGGCGCACGCGAAAAACATCGGTGATGGATACGCTAATATTATCAATGGTAGTAGGCGCAATAATGGGGATACAATTTTTCATTTCTTCCATGCGCACAGCTAATTTTTCGATGGTATCAAACGATACCGATTGAACGTAGGCCTTTTTCAGCAGGATGTCCAGGTGGCGGGATGTATTGATTAATATGCCGGCATAATCCGATTTTTCAAATTCCATATACCGGTTTACCCCCCCGAAACCCGCATCACGCACCGACACCGGGATAATATCCAATCCAAAAGTGGCGCGATATACATTGTTGTCGCGGCGCTGGATTTGCGTCAGGTAGTTATTGGTTTCCTGGAAACGTTTATTCAGCAGCCCGTATTTCACCGCTATTTCGGCATTACTGCGAATGATGGAAAGCGATTTCGGCGTTTCAAAATATTGTGTGTAGATTACGTAATAACTGACGGCCAACACGACACTCATCAGGAAACCTCGAAAAACACGCATTACCTTTTTCCGCCCGGAGGTACGCGATATTTCAAACAAGAGTGTTTCCGGATTAAATTTATAACGTAAACGTGCCATTGACCATAATATAATTGTAAATTTGACGGGCAAATATAAGAAAAAATTTCCACATACAAGAAAAAGATTTACACCCTTAAATCCGCAACCAAGAAAAAAGGCTCAGTCGCGAGGTTCATCAAAGCCATGAGAGCTGGTATTGTCTGGTTTTTTCAGAGGGAATTAAGTGAGAGGAATAAATTTTATTGATC
>JAIROQ010000032.1 GCA_031257455.1 Prevotellaceae bacterium
CCGATCGTTCATCGGAGGTCTCCGATTGACGGGGGTGGCCTCGCTTTGCTCGGTAAAAAAGGCCAACGGCCTCGCTTCGCGCGGTAAAAAAGGCCGAAGAGCCTCGCCGGAGGCGCAAAAGAAACGGGTCGGAATCGAAGATCGCCCTTAGCCAATGGCGGAGGTAGCGGCGATTGGTGAAGAAGAGAAGAGGGAAATTGGAAGCGCCCGGATATTTGTTTAATTTTGCGGCGGAAAGAGAGGGATTCGAACCCCCGGTACAGTTACCCGTACACCGCATTTCGAGTGCGGCCCGATCGACCACTCCGGCATCTTTCCTTTTTTTTGCTATCCGTTTGTCGAACCGGCTGCAAAAATACGTTTTATTTTTGAATTTACGGCATGAAACCAATAAAATACGAACAGGCTATCCGGCGCTTAACCAGGGATTGCAGTCGCTGTGAACGTTGTGAGTACGAAGTCCGCCGAAAAATGGCGCAGTGGGGGCTTCCGGACAATGAACAGGAAAATGCTATCCGCTATCTGCAACGCGAAGGGTTTTTGGATGAAAAACGATTTTGCAGCGCTTTTGTTCACGACAAGTCAAAATACAACCGTTGGGGCGCTTATAAAATTCGTTACGAACTGCAAAAGAAACAGATCTCCGAATCGCTGATCAGGGAAGCGCTTTCCAAGATAGATCCGGCAACCAATCGCCAACAACTGAAACAGTTGCTGGCCGCAAAACGAAAAACAGTACAAGGAAAAAGCGAATACGAAATTCAACAAAAACTGATCCGCTTCGCAGCCGGAAAGGGCTTTGCACGCGAAGACATCGAAGCGGCAATCGAGCAAATATCTTTCTAGATGAATCCAATCCGCAATTTCATCGTGCAATTGTAGTATGCGTCACCCCTGAAAGTAACCGTCCCCTCGTCCAGCACATCAAACCCAAGTCGGGAGTAAAACACTTTGTTTTCAGGAAGTTGTGTTGTAAGTCCGAGCAACTTGCAGGTCGAATGGGAGGCCTCCAGCGCTCGAATGGCTTGCTGCAAAACCGCCGTGCCAATCCCTTTACCCTGATACTCTTTCCGGATCGCGACCATCGACAGATACCAATAGGAGGGGACTTTCATGGATTCGGTCAGCAATTTTTTGTTGAACTTCCCCAGATCCAGCATCCGCATCAGCGGGTCTACGCCCAACCTGAACACAAATCGGGGAAGGCCGATTTTTAGATAGACTGGGAAAGGGATCTTAGCGCCTTCCGGAGGGATTAAGGTGTAGGTTCCCAGTATTTTACCCGTGTCTTTTTCTTTCACCACATTTGTCAGGGGTTGCTTGTGGTTAATTCTGAGAAGATCGGCTTTGAACAGCCATTTCAGTCCGTCTTCTAGCTGTGCTTTGTTTTGAAAAATAAGCGAATAAGCCGAATTGGTTTTGAAAACATCTGTTAGAATGTCTGTCGTTTCGTTCACATCCGAATCTTTTATTTTTTCGATATAAAATTGATTTATCGTCTGCACGGTTATCTCTTTATTTGCCACTATTATTTCATCCATTTACTCGCTAATTTATATACCAGCTCTATTTCCTTTGTTTCCTATGATTTCCCCTTTGTCCATTTTATCAATTATTTTGAGCGCAAAGATAATATGAAAAATCAATTACGATTGGGAACCATTTATCAGCCTTTTCATTACCGACCGGACTATGAGATTGTGAAACGGTTTGATGAGTAAAAAATACGCGTTCCCAAACCGATTGTTATACTGCACAAGCGTTGTTACGTAAATGTAAGATTTTTCCCTGTCTATCAATACCGAAACCCTGAAATTCAAATGCCTGTCATTTATTCCCATAATAATTTCATTTTCGGTTTGGGCAATTACAGGAAAGATTTTATCAGATTCTGTTTCTCTTGCTGTCTTCAAACCAAACGGTCTGACAAATAAATCTCTTATTTTCATCATTCCATTTACCCATTTGGGCGCTTTAAATATTTGATTTGTGATTGCTTCGACGTCTCCATCGGTTATTTTTCTAATTCTGTAGGAATCGCAGTAATCCACTGTCCCGAAATCTGCCGAAATCGTTGAATTTTCGGGCGGAGTGTTATCTTTTTTTATAAAATCAGTTCTTTTTCTTATCATTATCTTTCAATCAAAATTATATTATTTAACCTGATATATTGCACAATAACAGTACTGAAACAACTATTCAATAAAATAGTTACAACTGCTATCACGAAAATGTTTTTTTATTCATCATTTTTTTATTCGAAATTATTTTGAGTGCAAAATTAGCATAAATCAATTTTATTAGAGCTGCAATTACTTCCGTTTTAACGCCATGATATAATCCTGTTCATTTTCTCTCACCATCTCAAAGCCGAATTTCTTGTACATTTGGACGGCATGGTTTGCCTTGTTCACACTCAACGAAATTTGTTTGTAATCGCGGCTGTTGAACGCTAAATCAGCTATCTTATGCAACAATCCCGTCCCAATTCCCAAATGGCGATATTTCTTGAACACCGCAATAGCCAGTTCGGGCGTTTCGGAATCAATGTTGCCGAAACCCTTGATTTCGCCGTTCAAAATACGCAGCCACGCGCCACCGACAATTTCCCCGTTTAATTCGGCAAACAGACAGAAATCGCCTTGCTTCTTCCCAAAATCCCGGATATAAGCGTCTATTTCCGGTTTCTTGATGATGTCGCGCGGCAACGGTTCTGCGCCTTCGGGCTGAAAAATAGCTTCGTAAAGCAAATCTTCTAAAAGCGGAAAATCATCTTGTGTGAAAAATCTATATACTACTTGATTTCGCCACTGACTTTTCAAAATACTGTAATAATGCTCATCAATCACTTTGCCGTTTTTTATAGCGGCTTGCTTCAAAATGGTTTCGCGTTCAAATCCTGCTTTTTGCAATACCTTTTGCGAAGCGATGTTAAAATCGAAAACAGGCGCATATATTTTACGAAGCGGGAAATTGGTGAAAGCATACGTCGTCATTTGTTTGACGACTTCGGTCATGATACCTTTATTCCAATAATTTTCGCCTAACCAATAACCGATTTCGGCGCTAATTCGCTCCACATCGGTTTGCAGCACGATACCGATACCACCGACAACTTTACCGTTAACAACAATCGCCATGTCAGTAGTCGGATTGGGTTTGGCTAATACCATTTCAATAAAATTTTTGCCGTCTTTTTCCGAATAAGGATGCGGAAAATAGTCGCGAACATTATTCCAAATATGGATATTGTTCGCATTTTCGGCAAGTGAGGCGGCGTCTGACAACCGCCATTCCCGTAATTCGAAAATTTTATTGGTCATTGTTTGTCATCTTTAAATTCATCTCGAGTATCGAATATCGAGTATCGACAAGTCGAATATCGAATAACTGTCTGCTAAAGCAGAATATCATTCAGCAGTCCGGAGGCGGTTTGTTTTGTGCCGGCGCCCGGCCCCTGGATGCGCATACCGTCAGGATAGAAATCGCTGTAGAGGATAATCACGTTATCGCATCCTTTGGAGGCGGAAAAAGCATGCGAGCGGTCGAATGACTGCAATCCCGCTTTGATATGGCCGTTTTCTATTTCGACACAGAACGCTAATTTTTTATTCTCCTGCGCCGCTTTTTCGTACAGTGTTTTGAAAAAATCTTCATTTTTTTCCACGGCGCGGTAGAAATCGTCCACGCTGCCCAGGAGGCACTCTTCGGGAAGGAAGGGATGTATTTCGACATGTTCGATATTTATTTCCATGCCTATTTCGCGACCAAGTATGAGCGCTTTTCGTTGCAGGTCGAGCCCTTTCAGGTCAGTGCGCGGGTCGGGTTCGGTAAATCCTTCGCGCTGTTCGTAGCGAATGACCGAAGCAAACGATTCCGTGCCGTTATAAGTATTGAAAAGGCAGTTGAGCGAACCGGAGAGAGTGGCTTCGATTTTGTGGATTTTATCGCCGCTGTTGCGCATCTGCCGGATGGTGGAGATAATAGGCAATGCCGCGCCCACATTGACTTCGTAGCGGAACGGCACGCCTTCCTGTTTCGCTGTAGCGTGTACGCCTTTGTAGTATTGTATGTCGAGCGAGTTGGCGATTTTGTTACAGGTTACGATACCGATTTTCTCCGACAAAATGCGCTGGTAGAGCATGGATATTTGCAGGTCGGATGTGCAATCGACAAACAAACTGTTGGGACGCGAGAGTTGCTGGATTTGTTCGATAAAATCCATTGTCTTGTAGGCCGGTTTGCCGCCTTTGGTCAGCGTTTTACTGATAGCGTCCATATGCAGCCCTTTGGTGTCGAAGAGCATTTTTGTGCTGTTACAAATGCCGATGATATTAATCTCCGCGCTGATTGTTTCCGAGAGGCTGTTGCGGCGTTCTTCAATCATTTCGACCAGTGTTTTGCCGACATTGCCATAGCCGGCAATGAAGAGGTTGATTTGCCTTTTCGAAGCGCCGAAAAATTCATTGTGTATCGCCCGCACCGCTTCGTTAAATTCATCGGTGCGCACCACTGCCGAGATGTTTTTTTCGGACGAGCCTTGTGCAATAGCGCGAATGCTGATACCTTTACTGCCGATGGCTTCGAACATCCGTCCGCCCGCGCCGGTCTGGTTTTTCATATCATCTCCCACGAGGCTGATAATCGAAAAATCTTTTTCGACCCGTAGCGGTTCAATTTTATTGAGCGATATTTCGTAGGCAAACTGTTCGTCTGCGGCGGCTTTTGCTTTGTCGGCGTCCGCTTCGTCAATAGCCACGAGCATGGTATTGACCGATGACGCCTGGGTGATGAGGATGATATTGATTTCGTTTTTTGTCAGCACGTCAAACAGGCGTCCCGAATAGCCCGGCACGCCTACCATGCCGCTGCCTTCCATTGACAGCAACGCAATATGTCCCGTGCCGGAAATGCCCTTGATTTTCCCGGTATCTTCCGGCGGGTTTTGTTCGATAAGCGTACCCACATTGTCCGGCGCGAAAGTATTTTTCACGAGGATGGGGATACGCCGGTCAATCACCGGCTGTATAGTCGGCGGGTAGATGACCTTTGCGCCGAAGTGCGACAGTTCGGAGGCTTCCTTGTACGAGATATGTTCAATCGTCCGGGCTTCCGGCACCACGCGCGGGTCGGCGGAGAGCATGCCGTCCACGTCCGTCCATATTTCCAGCACCCGTGCGTCTATCGCCGCCGCCACGAGCGCCGCCGTATAGTCCGAGCCGCCGCGCCCCAGCGTGGTAGTGCGCCCGGATGCATCGGACGAAATAAAGCCGGGAATGATATAGAGTTTGCAATTATTGCCGGACAACTGTTTTTTGATATTCCGGTAGGTTTCGTCTTTCAGCACGCTGTTTTGCCGTTGGCGGTACTCCGTTTTGATGAGTTCACGTGCATCGAGCCATTTGCAGG
Organism: Prevotellaceae bacterium; assembly: GCA_031257455.1. Classification (GTDB taxonomy): domain Bacteria; phylum Bacteroidota; class Bacteroidia; order Bacteroidales; family UBA932; genus JAIRKX01. The sequence goes on from JAIROQ010000032.1 coordinate 5,410, forward strand.
AGACGCCGGTGGACGAAAATTTTTCGGCAATAATGGTTGTCGAAAACAATTCGCCGAAACTCATGATAAGGTCCATCGTGGCATGGCTGATTTCGCGGATAAGGAAAATGCCATTCAACACGCCTTTCAGTTCATCAAACAACACGGAAACGGATTGCGTCACGCCTTCGCGGAAGTCCGGCGCAATCAGTTCTTCGATAAGCGCCGCATGTCGTTGTTCCAGTTCGCCGAGCAGGTGTTCGTATGTCCTGTCGCCGTTTTCTGCCAGTTTTCCGATATGAATAAGCCGGTCGGTGCATCCCCCGACAGCCGAAAGTACCGCTACCGTTTTGTCGCGGTTCATGGCATTCTTTATTATCTCCGCCACCTTGTTTACATTGGTGGCATTGGCCACTGACGAGCCTCCGAATTTTAGTACTTGCATGGTTTTATTTATTTAAAGATTTAAAGATTTAAAAATTTAAGGGTTTAAAGATTTAAGCATTTAAAGATTTAATGTTGTTGCCAGCTGTCTGCTGATTTGCTCGAATTCCAGCAGGAACCCGTCATGCCCGTATGCAGAGGAAATCACTTCCAGCTTTGCATCCGGAATATGTTCCGCCAGATATTGCATTTCGGATAAAGGAAACAGCACATCGCTGTCAATGGCGATGCACAGCGTCCGGGCCTTTATCGTGGACAGGGCTTTTTCCACGCCGCCGCGCCCGCGCCCTGTATTATGCGTATCAAGGCTCAATGTGAGATAATAATAAGCATAGGCATTAAAGCGTGCCGACAATTTTTTCCCCTGATACTGCTGATAGCTGCAGGCGCGTTGCGCCAACAGGCAATCGCCGTCCGCTTCGGCCTGCGACAGGCCATAGCCGGTATAGGAACGGTACGACAGTAAGGCGATGGAACGCGCACACTCCAGTCCCTTTTCCCCGCCGGTAATATTCTTTTGCGCTTCAAAAGTCGAATCGGCTTTCAGCGCCATGCGCTGCGCTTCGTTGAACGCCGTACCCCACGGACTGATACGCGCATTGCAGGCAATGAGGCAGCTGTTCCTGATCAACGCCGGATGCGAAATCGTCCATTCGACCACCTGAAACCCGCCGCTCGAGCCGCCGATAGCAAGGTCAATGCGGTCAATGCCGAGATGCGCCCGCAGCAACTCATGCGCCGCTATCATATCCCTGATAGAAATCAACGGAAAGTCGAGCAGGTATGGCTTTCCGTTGACCGGATGCAGCGATTGCGGGCCGGTGCTTCCATAACACGAACCAAGAATATTGGCGCAGATAATAAAGTATTTTTCCGTATCGAAATATTTCCCTGCGCCCACCAATGTATTCCACCATTCTTCGGGGTTGGAGTTGGCGGTGAGGGCATGGCAAATCCAAATCACTTTTTTACCGGCGGCGCTTTCGCTGCTCGTGTGATAGCATATTTCTATCTCCGGCAGTATGCCGCCATTTTCCAGATAAAAAGGTTGGTTGTATTTATACAGGTGTTGCGTCATTTGGTTAATCCGTTCGCATGACCATCCGAATGGACGGCGATGGGGAAATAATATGGATGGTTGGCAAATTCACGGGCGCAAAGATAAAACTTTATGGCGGAATTTCAAAAAAAATGAAGATTTGAGTTTCTTTGTTGAACTGTTGAGTTGTTGAATTGTTGAGTTGTTGAATTGTTGATTTGTTGAACTGTTGAACTGTTGATTTGTTTAGTGGCGTCAGCCAATCTGTAAATCTGTAAATCCGTAATTAGTCACATTAGCACATTAATTAGCCCCTTTGGGGCTGCTTGTGAATAATCCCGTGCGTAAGCGCGGGGGTACAACGCATCCCCTTGCTTTTCGCACGGCATACTGCCGGTGCATCGCGGAAAACCCGTGCGCCGCGCGATGTGCAGGGTAGTGCATTTTGTGCTAAGGTTGTTTTGTTGCTAAAATAAGGTAGAAATAAGGTTTGCAACTTTTCGATACTCGATATTCGATTTGCGACTTTTCGACAGTGCGCTTGCCGCGACTTATGACTTACGACTTAAAACTTACGACTAAAAGGCATTTTCAACTTTCAATTCTCCATTTTCAATTAAATTACGCTTTACGCATCTTGCTTAACGCGTAACTAAAAAAAATAAAAAATTACAAAAATATTTGTAAATAAAAAATATTGTATATATTTGTACCATTATTACACTTCTTTGACGTATTGGAATTGATATATTAAAAATATATCGCTTTAACTTTTATTCTGCGAGATCTTCGAAATCGCGAAAATTTCAATCACACATGAATAATAAGTCGAAGCAACCATA
>JAIROQ010000045.1 GCA_031257455.1 Prevotellaceae bacterium
AAAAGCGGCAATGGTTTTATAGTCGTAAGTCTTTTTAGTCATAAGTTGTAAGTCGCGGCAAGCGCACTAATTCTTAATTTCTAATTTCTAATTTCTAATTTTCTCCGGCGTCAGCCAAATCTGTAAATCTGTAAATGGTCACTCTAATTCCTAATTCTCTCCGTATTGCGTACTTTTGCTTCGTCACGCGCGATATGCTGAGAAGCAATAACGGTAAGGATAACGGCTACCAACGGGAATACGGCAGAGATGGAAAATACCGCTTCAGTCGTAAAAAAATAATAGGCTATCCATCCTTGAAAGCCTGTCAAAACAATGCTGTTAAAAGTGCATAAACGGATTTGCCATGTCCGTCTCCGGTATAAAAACACCGTTCCCAATGATATCGCGATGGACAAAATTAACAAAGCCAATAAACCGGCATAATCGCTATATGCCGTTGCCCCGCCGGCGGTTTCGTACACCGGGATAAAAAAAAGCGACACCAACAGTCCGCATGTAAACAGCAAATAAAGGGTTTGGATACGTTGTAACATAAGAATAAAGTTACAGATTTCTTGCCGCAAAGATACGACTTTTTTGGTGGATGACAAAAAGAAGTTTACAAGTCGTAAGTCGTAAGTTGTAAGTCGTAAGTTGTAAGTCGTAAGTTGTAAGTCGCGGCAAGCGTACTAATTCTTAATTCCTAATTTCTAATTTCTAATTTTCTCCGGCGTCAGCCAAATCTGTAAATCTGTAAATCTGTAAATCCGTAAATAGCTCCTAATTCTCCCTGTGTTCTTTGCGCAGCAAGTCCAGTACGGTTTTTACGGGATTGAAGGTGGCGAGCGGGACTTCTACAAACACGGTATTCCAGTTGCTCATAGCGCCGTTCCACAGTCCCGGCAGTTCTTGGGCTTTGAGGGTTTTCCCGTCTTTGCTTTTCGTGGAGATGAAACCGGTAGCGGCATCGCGGTAATGAAGTAAATTAAATTTTCCGCCTTTATAGTCGCGGAACGAGCAGACCAAATCCACCGGATTGAAGTGGGTAGCCGCATGGAAGAGTTTTTTTATTGCAGGGTCATTCAAATCCAGTTGCACGCTTTCGGCAATCTGCAACGACAACGAACCGTCCGCATCCTTTGCAATGAAAGGCCCGCCGCCGGGTTCTCCTGCATTTTTTACCATGCCGCACACACGCAAAGGCCGATTGAGTTTTGCATACAATAACGGCGCATATTCTTTTTCCGGTACTTCCGGCAAGGTGATGCAAAAAGCATTTTCCAAAAACAGGGCTATTTCTTTTAACTGGAGCGCGTCCGGGTTATTTTCTATTCGTGCGATATGATGGTATATCTGCTCGCGCAATTGCAGCAGCAAGCCGGCCAATACTTTTTTCCAGTGGACGGTTTCCGCTTTCAGGGGGTCGGTTACTACGTTGTCAATATTTTTCACGAAGACCATGTCTTCCGTCAGTGCGTTGAGGTTTTCGAGCAGCGCGCCATGCCCGCCCGGACGGAAAAGCAAACTGTTATCGGCATTCCGGAAAGGCCGGTTGTGTTCATCGGCTGCGATGGTGTCGGTTGATTTTTGCTGTTCCGAAAAAGTTATTTCAAAAGTTACGCCGAACTGTTCTTCATAGGGCTGTTGTACCTTTTTCAGCAATCCGGCAAATTTGCTGCGGTGTTCCGGCGAAACGGTGAAATGCAAACGCGCCACATTGTCGGCGTCTTTGGCGTACAACGCCGCTTCTACCAGATGTTCTTCAAAAGCGGTACGCGCACCGGCGGCATATTTATGAAAGAGGAGCAGTCCTTTTGGAAGGTTGCTGTAATTCAGTCCGGCTTCATCCAGCAGCGCATTCAAGATAGCCGAGCGGTCATCCGGCTTAAAAGAAACCGCTTTTTTCAATTCGTCATAAAATGCAAATTTATTCAGCGAAGCGAAAAATTCCGCGCTATCATTGCCAATGGCCGCATGGGGATTTTTCGCCAACGCCGTTTTTGTTTCGATTAATGCCTTAAACATCCGAGTGGCCGCGCCCGAAGCAGGAACGAATTTCACGCGGCTTCCGCTCCAACTGTCGAAAAGCTGCACTAACCCGGCTTGCGTTTTCGCGTCTAATTGCCTAATTCCCCTGTCCGGCACGGCCGGCGCTACTATAGAGAGATAAGGAAAACCTGTGCGGAAATTTTGTAATTGCTGTTCGGCCTGCTCCGCGCTGATGCCCGCCTGAGACAATTGTTCTAAATCATAAAGGTTGAACATGGCGATTGGATTTTTGATTTCTAATTTCTGATTAGATTGGGCGTTGCACGCAACGCCCCTACATTCATACTTCATACTTCATTACGCAAGGGATATTTGTTGCGCAACTGCTCAAAATTTTGCGGTTGTGCACGCAGTAATTTATCATCTTCAAAAATGGGATAAGCCGCTGTGAGGAGCGCCCGCAAACGGTTTTTGTCGCATGGGATATCAATATTCGTTTTCTCTGCCGCAAAAGTTGCCGTAAAATTTTTCAATGCGTCAATATCGAAAAAGGCCGCCAATGCCCGCACGACCATTGTGGTGGCATTGCTCTTCCCCTGTATGGAATAGCCCGCAATGTGCGGCGTAGCAATGTCGGCAGCCGCGAGTGTGGCACGGTGGATGTGCGGTTCGTTTTGCCAGACGTCCAATATTACTGCGCCTAATTTTTTGCGGTGATGCAGCAAAGCCCTTTCGTCCGTTACTTCTCCGCGCGAAGTGTTGATGAATACCGAGCCGTGTTGGAGTTGTTCAAAAAAAGCGTTGCCTGCCAAATTCCTTGTATGGTCTGTCAGCGGCACATGGAGCGTAACGCTGTCGGCGCGTTCCAGCAATTCTTCCAGTGTTACGAAACTCGTCGTCCCTTCGCGTGCCGCACGGGGCGGGTCATTCAGCAGTACAGACATTCCCAGATGAACAGCCAGCGCACTTACCAGCCGGCCGATATTTCCCACGCCGATAATTCCCAGCGTACGTTCCTGTATGTTTTTTCCGGTGAGCAATTCTGTTGCCAGCAGGGCGGTCATCACGTATTGTGCGACTGCTGCGGCATTGCAGCCGGCCGCAGAAAAAACGGCAATCCCGTTTTGCCGGCAGTAGTCCGCATCGATATGGTCTGCGCCGACAGTAGCTGTGGCAATAAAACGAACGGATGAATGCGCCAGCAGCTTTGCATCGCAACGTGTGCGGGTGCGGATTAAAAGCGCATCGGCGTCCTTGAGCAGGGCGGGACAAATGGCGTCGGCAGGCGCATAAACCACTTCGGCATAAGGCTCGAAAACGCCTTTCAGCAACAGGATATTTTCATCGGCTACAATTTTCATCATTGCAGGATTAGTTCGTCAATTACTTTCGCCCCGACTTGCTGATTGAGCTTTTCTACAATTTCGGCACGCATCATAAACAGTTGCTGGCGTACGATGGAAGAATTCAGTTGTACAAAAAATTTCCGGCCGGCGATATATTTTTTTCGTGTAACCCGCGTTACCGTCATCCCCAACAGCTCGTCCCACAACAAAAGTACGCGCGTTTCCAACAATTTATTTTCCCAACCTTCGTCAAGGACATATTGTCGTAACAGGTCTTTCAGTGATAATATTTTGTTCTGCCTTTTCATTTCGTTATCGTCCGGCCACCGTAAAAATGCCCTGTTTTGTAGTAAATATCGTATAATCCTGCGTGAGTTCTTTCACCATTTTATCCAGCCGGATTTTGTTGCTGTCGGTTAAAAATATTTGTCCGAACGCTTCATGCGCGACCATAGCTATCAGTTGCTGCACGCGGCGTTCATCGAGTTTGTCGAAAATGTCGTCCAATAATAGCAACGGATGCCGCTTGTTGTGCTGCTTCAGGAATTCGTATTGTGCAAGTTTTAGCGCTATCAGGAATGTTTTTTGTTGCCCTTGCGAACCCACGCGGCGCAAGGCATACCCGCCGAGATGCATGGCGATATCATCGCGATGAATGCCGACTGTAGTGTGTTGCATGACGCGGTCGCGGCCGGCGTATTGCAGCAGTAATTCGTTTAATCCGCCATTGTCCAAGTCCGAACGGTAGCCCAAAGTAACCTGTTCTTTATTTTCCGAAAGGGTTTTGTAAATGTCGGAAAAAAACGGCTGCAGGCCGGCGACCAACGCTTTCCGGCGGTCATAAATCAATTGCGCATGTTGCGCCAACTGCCCGTTGAACGTCAGCAGCAGTTCGGAAGCCGCGCCGGAAGGCGTTTTCAACAATTTGTTGCGCTGCGCGAGAAAGTGGTTGTAATGCGTAAGTGCATGCAGGTATTCACGGTCTATCTGCACCAGCAACGTGTTCATATATTTTCGCCGTTCTTCGCCCGAGTCATTAATCAGGTCGTTGTCAATGGGCGCGATGATTACCAACGGAAGCAAGCCGAGATGGTCGGACAGGCGGTCGTAGGTCTTATTGTTACGTTTGAGTACTTTCCCTTCGGCGCGTTGCACGCCGCAGGAAATGGTATCTTCCGTGTCATCGCGCTGATAGCGCCCCTGCAAGAGGAAAAAAGGCTCGTTGTGGCGGATATGGGAATAGTCGCTGCCGCCAAAGCAACTTTTTGCCATCGACAAATAATACACGGCATCCAGCAGGTTCGTTTTGCCTTCGCCGTTTTCGCCGACAATACAATTGATATTCGGCGAAAAGTCCAGTTCCGCCGAAGCAATATTCTTGAAATTCGTTATGGATAAATGGCGCAAAAACATATACACAAAGATACATAATTTTGTGTCGAATGTAAAATCAAATTCAATGGATTTATCAAACAAAATTAACAAAAATGAAAGTAACCTTTCAATTCCCGGAAGTCTCGTGGTCGACCACGAAAGCCGCTTTGTTTATTTGTTGAACTGTTTATTTGTTTATTTGTTGAACTGTTGAACTGTTTATTGGCTGACGCCGGAGCTCAATCAACAAATAACTTAAACAACTCAATAATTCAACAGTTAAACAAATCAACAGTGATGTCGCACGTAGTGTATTTATCCATATTTACCGTATTTATATAAATAAAATGTATGTGTTGTTTAATAAAATTAAAATACATTTTGATTTTATTAAAATTCTCCTTATCTTTGTGGCGTTAAATTGAAATTTTATGTTACCATGTTATTGTCCGTCCTGCGCCTCGCAATTGGACGT
>JAIROQ010000060.1 GCA_031257455.1 Prevotellaceae bacterium
CACGATGAAACGCCGCAATACATCGGGTTCTTCCATACCGGCGCGTACCAGGATTCTATCGGCGGCACAGGCGGGCTGCAGCACTGCCTGCAACCGGGACCAAAACACATTATTATCACTCGAGACGAAGACGGCGAATATATCACCAAACTCTTCAGCAAGGAACAAACCTATAAATCCATGTTGAAAATACTGGGATTTTAAGAAGATTGACGGATTTACAGATTTAGCTGGCGCCACTAATTTTCAACTTTCAAATATATTGCATCGAGCCTCGATGCAAATTTAGTTGAAAGTCATAAGTCGTAAGTCGCGGCAAGCGCAGTGGCGTAAGCCAAAATAGTCAATAGTCAATAATTAAATAGTCAATAGCTAAATCCGTCAATCTGTAAATCCAAAAATTACCGTTTCCAGACTTTTTCCATTTCTTCCAATGATTTCCCTTTGGTTTCGGGCACCATTTTCCATACAAACAAAGCGGAAAGAACCGCCATCAGGCCATAAAAACCATAGGTCAGGGCGCCGCTGTATTCCATCATCGGCGGGTAGGTGGACGAGATAAGGTAATTGGCAGCCCACTGCGCTGCAACGGCAATAGCTACCGCCTGTCCGCGTATTTTATTCGGGAATATTTCGGCAATCAATACCCAGCAAATCGGCCCCCATGACATCATAAACGAGGCGGTGTAGATAATGATAAACACCAGCGTGCTGATGCCAATTACATCAAAAAAGGCGAGCGTGGAAATGGCGAACATGCCTACCGCCATGCCAATAGAACCGGTAATCAGTAACGGTTTCCGCCCCCATTTATCGACCGTCATAATGGCCAGGACAGTGAAGATGACATTCACAAGCCCCATGACGATTGTCTGCAAGAGTGACGCGTCTTTTGCCGCCCCCATGCTTTCAAAAATGCGCGGGGCATAGTACAATGCCACGTTAATGCCTACGAATTGCTGGAACACGGAAAGTAAAATGCCGATGATGATAACTATTTTGCCATACGAAAACAGTTTTGCTTTTCCTCCGGCGGTAGCGGTGGTGAGCGAGGTTTTGATTTCGTTCAGGATGTTTAATGCCTGTTCTTTTGAACTGTTTATTCGCGCCAGTACGTCCAGCGCTTTTTCATATTGATTGGTCATGGCGAGGTAGCGCGGCGTTTCGGGCGCGGTGAGCAGCAACAGTCCGAACAGGGCGGCGGGAATAGCTTCCGAGCCGAACATATACCGCCATCCAATGTCATTAATCCACGCAATAGTTTGTCCGTTGGCAATACCCCAGTTCACAAAATACACTACCAACATACCGAAAATAATGGCGAACTGGTTGAAGGAAACAAGTCGTCCGCGTATTTTAGCAGGGGCAATTTCCCCAATATACATGGGGCAGATAGCCGAAGCCAGGCCTACGCCAATCCCCCCGATGATACGGTAGAGATTAAAGGTCATCAGTAATCCCATTGTCGGCTGGTCTTTGGTGAAGAACAGGACTTCGGGACAGGCAGAGCCCAATGCCGAGAGGAAAAATAAAACGGATGCCAGCAGTAATGACTTTTTACGTCCCAACCGGGAAGAAAAGATGCCTGATAATGCCCCCCCGATAATACAGCCGATAAGCGCGCTTGAAACAGTCGCTCCATGTACGAAGGAACTTAATGATAGCGACGAAAAATAAATTTCGAGGGATTTTTCCGCGCCGGATATGACGGCTGTATCGTATCCGAAAAGTAATCCCCCAATGGTGGCGACCAACGTTATTCCGATAACGTAAGTGGCGTTGTAGTTTTGATTGCTCATAGTTGTTTTTAGTTAAGTTTATAAATTAAAGTATGCTGATTATATTGTTATCTGTTTGAATTTCGGTACAAGGAATTTCATAATGCACCACGCCAGCAGATAGGCAACGGCGCAAAAAGAAAAGACAATGGTGTAGCCTGTTTCGAGCCGCCCGATACTTTCATAATAATCGAACAACGCCCCCGCAGTTTTCGATACGATAACTCCGCTGACGCCGCCCGCCATCGTGCCTATGCCGATAATGGACGCTACCGCTTTTGTGGGGAACATATCCGATACGGTGGTATAAATATTCGCCGACCATGCCTGATGCGCCGAACAGCCTATGCCGATAAGCGTAACCGGTATCCACATCGAAATATACCCGAACGGCTGCGCCAGCAAAACCACTAACGGTATAACCGCAATAATCAGCATGGCTGTCATCCGCGCCCTGTACGGCTCAAATCCTTTCTTGATGAAATAGGCGGGAAACCATCCGCCGCAGATACTGCCGACCATCGTCATGCTGTACAGCGCCGTCAGGGGCAACGTGATTTGCGTGCCTTCCAGATTATACCGGCTCTTTAAGTAGGCGGGCAGCCAGAACAGGAAAAACCACCATACGCCGTCCGTCATCAACTTGCCGAAAAAGAACGACCACGTCTGGCGATATGAAAGCAACTTAAACCACGATACTTTTTCTTTTGTGTCGCTTGTTTTTTCCGGCATGATTTCTTTTTCGGCGTTAATGTAATCGTATTCGGCTTGGTTGATTTTACCTTTTGCCAACATTTTCTGCGGCGAACCATAAAATAAAAGCCAGAGTATAATCCATAAAAAGCCAATGCCGCCAACAATCACAAACGCCGCTTGCCATCCCATACTTTTGGCAATCCAGGGAACGGTCAGCGGCGCAAGGATCGCGCCGATATTCGCGCCCGAATTAAATATGCCGGTCGCCAGCGAACGCTCTTTACGCGGAAACCACTCGGCTACGGTCTTTACGGCAGCAGGGAAATTGCCCGCTTCGCCAATGGCAAGTACAATCCTGCCTACAATAAATCCAATCACCGACACCGGCAAAACAATACCTATCAGCGAAAGCACAGGCGAAACCACTCCGCCTATTCCAATAGCAAAGGCATGTATTACCGCCGCAAACGACCAAATGGCAATTGCCCATACATATCCTTTCCGCGTGCCGATCCAGTCAATGAAGCGTCCGGCAAAAATAACCGCCAGCGCATAACAGAACTGAAAAGCCGCAGCAATATTGCCATAATCGGTATTTGTCCATCCGTACTCTTTGGAAAGCAACGGCTGCAAAAGGCTCAGCACCTGCCGGTCGAGATAATTGATGGTAGTGGCAAAGAAAAGCAGGGAGCATATCGTCCAGCGGTATTTCCCTATCTTTGCGTTGATGTCATTAAATTTATTCATGATTTTCTATTTTATATTTTTATCGTCATTGCGAGGGCGTAGCCCGAAGCAATCCTGTAATATTGCCGTTACTTTCCGGATTGCTTCGCTTCGCTCGCAATGACGAGTACATTTTTACATAATAGCGTTATTTTTTCCCATTCTCCGGCGGCAATGACTTCTTTGGGAAATAAATTAGAACCCATTCCCACGCAGTTCACCCCCGCATCGAACCACATTTTGAGGTTGGCTTCTTCGGGTTTCACGCCGCCGGTTACCATTAGCATAGACCATGGCATCGGCGCTTTGATGGCTTTTACGAAAGCCGCGCCCAAGACGTCGCCGGGAAATATTTTGCATAAATCGCAACCCGCTTCCTGCGCAAATCCTATTTCCGAAACCGAGCCGCAGCCCGGCACATAAGGTATAAGCCGCCTGTTGGCCGCTTTTGCAATATCGGGATTAAATAAGGGACCGACAATAAAGTTCGCGCCCAACTGCATGTAAGCGGCAGCTGTGGGCGCATCCACTACCGAGCCTATGCCGAGTATCATCCGTTCGCATTCTTTGGCGACAAATTTGCTTAATTCGCCGAATACTTCCTGAGCAAATTCCCCCCTGTTGGTGAACTCGAAGACGCTTATTCCGCCTTCGTAACATGCCCGTACGACCTTCTTCGTGACATCTATATCCGAGTGATAAAATACAGGGATGATGCCTGTCGAAAACATTGTTTCCAGTACTTTTATTTTATTAAATCTCATTTTTATTGACTACTTTTTTATTTACTATTGACTATTTATTGACCATTTTTTTATTTACTATTGACTATTTTATTGACTATTTTTTTTATTTACTATTATTTGTCCCTGTTCTCAGCAATAGTCAATAGTCAATAAAAAAAATAGTAAATAAAAAAATAGTAAATAAAAAATAGTCATTACCTGATGACTCTTCCGCTGCCATCGCCTTTCATCAGTTGCTCCACTTCGGCGGTTGTGGCGAGATTGAAGTCGCCGTAAATGGTATGCTTCAATGCAGACGCCGCTACTGCGAAGTCAAGCGCCTTCCGGTCGTCTTCGGGATATTTCAATAATCCGTAGATTAAGCCGCCCATGAACGAATCGCCGCCGCCGACACGGTCAATAATATGCGTAATGTCATATTGGCGGGATTGGTAAAAGGCATCGCCATTGTATAAACAGCCGCTCCATGTGTTATGATTGGCATTGATAGAGCCGCGAAGCGTTATAATGACTTTTTTTGCTTTCGGGAAACGGATCGCCAATTGGCGGCATACCGATTCAAATTCTTTCGCTTCGATATTGCCTTGCGTCAGCGCCGCATCGAATGTTTGAGGTTTTATGCCGAATACCTTTTCGGCGTCTTCTTCATTGCCTAAAATAATATCGCAACCTTCCACTAAGGCTGGCATTATTTCGGCAGCTTGTTTGCCATACTGCCAAAGGTTTTTACGATAATTCAAATCACAGGAAACGGTGACGCCCATTTCGGTTGCTACCGCTATGGCTTCGCGGCAGGCATCGGCAGCGCCCTGCGAAAGCGCCGGCGTTATTCCCGTCCAGTGAAACCACTGTGCTTCTTCAAAAATCCGGCGCCAGTCAATCATTCCCGGCTGTATTTCGGCTATTGACGAACCCGCACGGTCGTACACCACTTTCGAGGGGCGCGCTACCGCTCCGGTTTCAAGAAAGTAAATGCCGACACGTTGTCCGCCGCGAATAATATGTTCCGTCCCGACACGGTGTTTGCGCAGTTCCGAGAGACACCATCCGGCAATATCGTTTTCGGGCAGCCGGGTAACAAACTCCACAGGAATGCCGTAATTCGCCAGCGATACGGCCACATTCGCTTCGCCTCCGCCAAAAGTGGAAACCAGTTCGTTTGACTGGCCGAACCGGAGATTTCCGGGCGTGGCCAGACGGAGCATTATTTCACCAAAAGTAATTACTTTTTTCATCTGTATTTAAAAATTAAAAAATTTGTTTGCATTGTTATAGGATATATCTTCTACCATCTTGCCTAAAAACGGCATTTCCGAAGCCGGCAGCAAGCCTTGTGCGACATCATTTCCCAAGATATTGCACAATATCCTGCGGAAATATTCGTGGCGCGGATAGGATAAGAAACTGCGCGAATCGGTGAGCATTCCGACAAAGCGGCTCAAGAGTCCCGTAACCGATAAGGTGTTTAACTGGTTTTCTATTCCGTCTTTCTGGTCTAAGAACCACCAACCGGAACCGAATTGTATTTTTCCTGCCACCGAGCCATCCTGAAAGTTACCCGCCATCACGGCCAGCATCGCATTATCGCGCGGATTTAAGTTGTAGAGAATGGTTTTTGCAAGTTTATCTTCGCTGTCCAAACGGTCAAGGAATTTGGAGAGCGATTGGGCGGTATTCCAATCGCCGATGGAATCAAAACCCGTGTCTGCGCCGATAGCGCGGAAAAACCGCGTGTTGTTATTGCGCAACGCGCCATAATGAAATTGCTGTGTCCAGCCTTTTTCCCAGTCCATTTTTGCGCCTTCGATGAGCATGGCGGATTTGAATTTCCGGGTTTCTTCCCGTGTCGGTGCAGCGCCGTTATACGCTTTTTTGAAAATGTTTTCGATTTCCGCACCGGTGTAGTCTTCGGCATAAAATTCTTCCAGCCCATGATCGGATAATTTGCAGCCGGCGGAAGCAAAGAAATCATGACGCACCTTCAATGCCTGTAATAAATCCGCATAATTATTAATAGCCACACCCGATACTTCCGATAATTTTTCCACATAAGCGCGGAAAGCGGCGGCATTTTCTACCGACATGGCTTTGTCGGGACGCCAAGTGGGTAATACTTTTATCGAAAAATTTTCATTCTTTAAGGCAAGATGATATTCCAACGTATCGATAGGGTCATCGGTGGTGCAAACAGCTACGACATGGTATTTCTTCATCAGTTCGCGTGCAGTGTAGCCGGGCGTTTGCAGTTTGGCGCTGCATTCTTCGTAAATCTCGCGGGCGGTTACGGGGTTTAGCAGTTTCGTTACGCCAAAGCATGTTTTCAACTCCAAGTGCGTCCAGTGATATAACGGATTTCGCATGGTGTAGGGTACTGTTTCCGCCCACTTTTCAAATTTTTCCCAGTCGGAAGTATTTTTTCCGGTAATGAATTTTTCATTTACGCCATTGGCACGCATGGCGCGCCACTTGTAGTGATCGCCTTCGAGCCAGAGTTGTCCCAGATTATCAAATTTCCGGTTTTCAAAAATCTGTTTGGGGTCTAAATGGCAATGGTAATCAATTATCGGTTGATTTTTGGCATGTCCATTATAGAGTTGTTGCGCAAAGGTTGTTTGCAAAACAAAATTATCGTCTATAAATGTTTTCATCCTTCTTATTTACTATTTTATTATTTACTATTGACTATTTATTGACTATTTTACTATTTACTATTTACTATTTATTGACTATTTATTGATTATTTTTTACTATTTATTCCTGTTCCCAGCAATAGTCAATAGTCAATAAAAAAATAGTAAATACTTCTTTACACTCCGCTGAATGAGCTGAAGCCGCCATCAACAGGCAATACCACGCCGGTAACAAAACTTGCCGCTTTACTGCAGAGGAACTGCACGGCGCCGTTTAATTCGGAGATGTCGCCGAAGCGGTTCATGGGCGTTTTGGCAAGTACTTTTACGCTGCGTTCGGTAAGCGAGCCGTCCGGATTGATAAGTACGGCGCGGTTTTGGTCGCCTATAAAAAATCCCGGCGCAATCGCGTTTACCCGTACGCCGTCTCCGTATTTCATGGCCATTTCCATAGCCAGCCACTGGGTAAAATTGCTGATGCCTGTTTTGGCGACCGAATAGCCCGGCACGCGCGTAATAGCCGAATAAGCCGCCATAGACGAGATGTTCACTATTGCGCCCTGTTTCTGGGCGGCCATCACTTTACCGAATACCAGAGACGGATATACCGTTCCGTTCAGGTTGAGGGAAGTTACTTTTTCCCATTCGGCTATTTTCATCTCAAACACCGGCTGGTCGGGCGCTAAGGTAGCGCCGGGCATATTGCCGCCGGCGATATTCAATAAAATATCAATCCGTCCCCAGCGCGCGACTACGCCGGCGGCCACTGTTTCGAGGCTTTCGATGTCGAGGACATTGCCTGTAATGCCGATGGCTTCGCCGCCGAGTGCGCGTAATTCTTCGACACGTGCGTCAAGCGGCTCCTGACGGATGTCGAGGGCAGCGACTTTTGCGCCCTGCGTGATAAAATGTTTTGCGATATTTCCGCCAAGCACTCCGCCGGCTCCTGTGATTATCGCTACTTTTCCCGAAATGTCAAATAATTCATTCATGTTTGTTGATTTGTTGATTTGTTGATTTGCTTATTTGTTGATTTAGCTACTGCCTACTGCCTACTGCCCACTGCTTACTGCTGCCATAACGCCCATGACCTGCGCGAAGGCATACATGCGTCCTAAAAACGAATAGCCCGGATTGTAGGTTTTATTTACATCGTCAAGCATCAGGCGTCCGTGATCTATGCGCATCGGGATATGGGGATTTTCACGTTCAAAAATGCGTACAAGTTCTATCACTTTCCCGCGTCCTTCGAGGTGCGAGGCTTCGAGGACATAGCCATCGGCATCGACTTCGGTACTGCGGAGATGCACAAAATGCGTCCGCTTGGCAAACCGCTGCGCCAGCGTGATTACATCATTATGCAACCCTGAACTCAACGAGCCGGCGCAAAAAGTTAATCCGTTATGGGGATTGTCCACCGCATTCAAAAACCATTCGATGTCTTCTTCTGAGGTAACAATGCGCGGAAGTCCCAATACCGGAAAAGGCGGGTCGTCCGGATGCACGCAGAGGTTTACGCCGCATTTTTCAGCTACGGGAACGACCTGTTCCAAAAAATATTTCATATTTGCGCGTAACTGTTCCTTGTCTATGCCATCGTACAAAGCCAGCAGTTGTTTGAAAAGGTTTACCGGATTTTTTTCGCCTTCGCGGATATTGCCGCTCACGAAGCCCTGTGTTTTGACGATAATCGTATCTATCAATTCGTCTTTTTGGGCTTCGGTGATGCTCCTGTCCATGTCATAGACCTGCTTCATTATCTTTTCGGGATAATCTTTTTCCGCCCCTTTGCGAGCAAGGATGCAGCAGTCGAAACAGGCAAATTTCACCGGATCGAAAAACAGCGAATACGTGCCGTCGCCGTTGGGTTTATGCAGGTCGGTGCGTATCCAGTCGATGACCGGCATAAAGTTATAGCAAACGGTTTTCACGCCTGCCTTCCCCAGATTTGCGATACTGATTTTATAGTTTTCCAGCAGCCGTTCCCGGTCGCTTCCGCCGTATTTGATGGCTTCCGATACGGGCAGACTTTCTACTACCGACCAGCGCAGGCCGAACAGTTCTATATAATCTTTGATTTCGCGGATGGCCTCCGCCGTCCATATCTCCCCATTGGGGACGTCGTGCAATGACGTAACAATACCTTCCACGCCTATCTGCCGGAGCATATCAAGCGTAACAGGGTCTTTTTTTCCAAACCATCTCCATGTTTTTTCCATCATTTTCTTATTTACTATTTTTTTATTGACTATTGACTATTTTTTATTGACTATTTTTTTATTGACTATTTACTATTTTGGCTGGCGCGTCAATTATTCAAAATTCAAAATTAAGGGTTTCTACCAACATGCCGTCCCTACGGGACGAGAAGAAAACTTTCTGCATATTATATATATTTCTACTACTGATTTGCATAATATAATAGTAAATAGTAAATAAAAAAACAGTCAATTTTCAAACTGTTCTTATTATATTAAACGTAGTCGTGATTTCGCCGGCATATTTGCCGATGCCTTTAATAATAAGCGTAGCCGTGCCCGGATTTATGTTGTTTTGGTAGGCAACGGTAAAATCTTCGCTGAATACGGGGTACAGCATTATTTGTTTACCTTCCCGCTCTACCATGAGCGTCAATTCGGGCAGGACGAATACCGGCTTGCCGGTGAACGGCTGTTCGGGTATCGCGCCGATAGCTGACGGCGTAATGTCGATACGTGCGTGCAGGCGTCCGTAGTGTTCGTGTACAAGGGTATTGTAGTGATCGACCAGCACGTTGAATGGGGTGATAAATTCGCGATAAGGACCTGCCCCGTTCAGTATGATCAGCGCGATATCGCGATTGGTGACTTTGCGCAATGCTTCGTCAGTTTGGCGGTTTGCCGCTCTGGAGCTTATGGCAGGTTTGTCGACTTTTTCCTGAGTAGCATCGTCCACATAGATTTTGAACTCTTCGTTCCGGTCATACAGTTCATTAATCCACCGGGAAAGCCCCAGCGCCATTACGGATCCCCGATAGGCATCGCTTCGCAGCCTTACCACCAGACTGTCGATATCTGCCGTTTCACCGTCATAGTCGGCTTTCGTTACGTTGCCATAAACTTCGAGCAGGTTATGAACATGTACGGCATGGTCGCGTATCATAGGATCGAAATCCTTCATGCTGTTGCGTACGACAGCGGTCATGCCCATATAGGTCTTGTCGCGGGCATGGTCGGCATTGGCTTTCTTTTGCGTATATTCGCTTTTGCGAAGCCATTTGTAAACTGTTTCTTCCTGATCCACCGCCATCCCATAGGCTACAATCAAATCGTGATCGCCGATTACCGGCTCACACTTCAGGCAGAGCTGGTAGGACAGTTTGTGAAATTCCAAATGATCGGAAATGTTGAAGTGACTCAGGTCTGGTTTTCTTAAAATTGTTTCCATTTTTTTTAATTTAATTTGATTAATTAGTTATTTTATATTTTTTATTTTATAGTTTTTATTTATAGTTTCCGGTCTGTTCCGTCTGAAATTTTCAGAAGTCTGCCGGAATTCCGACTTGTTCTGTCTGAAATTTTCAGAAGTCTGCCGGAATTCCGACTTGTTCTGTCTGAAATTTTCAGAAGTCTGCCGGAATTCCGACTTGTTCCGTCTGAAATTTTCAGAAGTCTGCCGGAATTCCGACTTGTTACGTCTGAAATCATTAAATCATTAAATCTTTAAATCTTTAATTCTTTAAATCTTTAAATATAATTTTATAATTTCCGCTCAGGTGCATAAATGCGAACAGTTGCAGCAGGCCGTCATAATAAGCGTCAAAATAGCCGTCATCGTAGGGTTTGTTTTCGGCCTTCCAGAAATGGTCGATAAATTCATGGCTTTTGGCATGCTCGCAGACAAGCGATACGGCGGCGGCAGTGGCTACCAGCCCCAGCGAATGACGCAGTTTCATTTTCCCGCCGGCGGGAAGTATCCACCATACCGGGCTGCCGTCCATGTTATACTGGTCAACAAAGCTGTTTATCCCTTGCAGGTAAAGGAAATTCTGGAATTTATGACCATATTCGCGCTGCCATTCCCTGTCGGCGCAGCTCCACGAGTAGTCCAGCGCAATGTTCATCGGCACGCGCCAGGAGTCGAAACGGAAGGCCTCATTGCGCATAACCATCCCGTTGGGAAGCCTGTTTTCCCTCACCGAACCGTCAAATTCATTCTGGTCGGGATTGAGCGCCGTAACGGGGTGAACGGATTTGTGCAGGTATTCGCGGGCTTTTGCGGCGCATTCATACCAGAAATCGGAGCGGCCATCGTCCGCCCAGCGCGCCCACACTTCATAGAACGCGGGAATATGATAGGACGGGTCGGTAAAAGTAGCGCCCCAGAAGGCTTCGGGCGTAAAGTTGATAAGTTTGTGCGCGGTGTCGATGAAATTGGTAATGCCGCTGTCGCCGGCGTTTTTGGCAAAGGCGCAGTTAAGGATATGTTGCGCTTCTTTCAGGTAATTGATTTCGCCGTCATTTCCCCAGCGGTTGGAAGCGAAGAGCAGGGCGGTAACGTAGTACAGTTCGCCGTCAGAAGCCGGGCCTTCGGCATTTCGTACGCCGTCAATTTTACAGCTCCATGCGAAATAGCCCTTGTAGCGTCCTTCCTTATGCTGCCTGTACCTGACGCCCCACCGCCAGAGTTTGTCGAAAATATCCCTGCGGTCGAACTGTACGGCAATCATCAGTCCGTACGACATTCCTTCGGTGCGGACATCGGAATTTTTCAGGTCGGATATGTACGCCATCGAATCGCCGACTTCAAAATACACTTTATTTTCGCCTTCAAATACCTGATGAAATAAATCCTTCCGTTTCGCGTCTATTTCCTTTTCGGAATAACCGGCTTCGGCAAAGAGGTTGCGGTATTTTTTGGTTTCAAAAGCGCCCTTGTCCCATGCCTTTAATTTTTCTTTTTGCGGCGCGGGACTGGCATAAATATACACTCCCAACGTTACGCCCGTGAAGCCGCCGGCGACTTGGGTGCTTAAATTTTTGGCGTCTGCATTTTCGACTATGGTTGTCCAGTTTTCGCCTTTGTCATACGAAACCAGAAACGAATATTTATCTTTATTCCCGGCTACTTTTAATGTTAACGGCGCGTTGACATAAGCATCCGGTATTTCCACTTCGGCCAGCCGCGCCACCGTTCCCTGCGAGCGGTCGAGGATGATACACGGCTTGCCCTGTTCGTTCACACTTTTTCCGAATACGAAATTATGGGACTGGTTCTGGTAACATACCAACCCGGCCATATCGCCTTCTTTCGCGGGCGTATAATCCACTTCGGTTTGCGCCTCGAAGGTTAAGTGCTGTTGCCGCACGCCGGCAAAGGCGGGATGCGCTACTTCGTAAATGTTATGGGCGGTGGATTTTATTTCGAGTTTACCGTCCGCAAGCGTCCACCATGCCGTTTCCGGCGGGGTGCGGAGAAACAGCCACCGGAGGTCTAACGCATCCGTGTCGAACTCGTCGCGCCATTCAAAGTTGCCTTTGTAACTGCCGGCTTCCGGCGACAGTCCCTGCTTTGCGACCACGTAGGGTATAGTCGCGCCTTTGGGCAATATCACCGGATATCCGTCCTGCCATGTTACCGGCAGCAAAAAGGTTTCGCGTCCCGTATTGAAAAAATTGTCTTCATAAGGGCGGCAGGCAAGGAACACAGCCCACCAGTCGCCTTCGGGCGTTTGCACCAGATCCGCATGTCCTGCACAGGTAACCGGATTAGGCCGGTCGGCGGGCAAATCGCGTTGCGTAAGAATGGGGTTATTTTTCCAGGGAATATAAGGCCCCCGCACATTATCGGCACGGAAAATCACTTCGGAGTGCTGGTCGCTCGTTCCGCCTTCGGCGCACATCAGATAATAGTAACCGTTGATTTTATACAGGTGCGGCGCTTCAATCCATATCGGGTGTTTGGATTTATCGGTACCGCCGTCCACAATACATATTTTTTCGCCTGCAATCGAATCGTTTTCCACGTCGAACTCACGCAGCCAGATAGCGCGGTGTCCGTTCCATTCGGGTTTTCCGGGCGGATCGTCGTTATGCACCACGTATCCTTTTCCATCGTCATCAAAGAAAATATCCGGGTCAATGCCGTTAATGTGCAAAGGAATGGGGTCGCTCCAGTTTTGTTCCATCGGGTCTTTTGTTTTTACTATAAAATTCCCGAGTACATCCACGAGCGTATTGATCATATAAAACGTTTCGTTACGGGGATTGTAGCGAATGGTCGGCGCATACACGCCGCCGCTGAGCCGGACGCCGGCTTTTATATCGAGTTGAGACGGACGGTCCAGCACATGCCCCAACTGCACCCAATTGACCAAATCGGTACTGTGGAAAATCGGTATGCCCGGATAATACGAAAACGAAGACGTGACCAGATAATAATCGTTGCCCTTGCGACAAATGCTCGGGTCGGGATAAAATCCGCTCAAAACGGGATTTTGGTATTCTTTGGAAGCATCCACTGTTCCAAAAGTAGCGTCCGCCCCTTTGTAGCCAAAATAGCTGAACACGGCGGTATCATTACCGGTATGGCTGCACGAAATCGCGGCTGCCATACATGCGCTCGCCAGCGCAATTTTAAAGAATAATTTTTTCATAATTTACTATTTTATTATTGACTGTTTTTTTATTAACTATTTACTATTGACTATTTACTATTTCTATTGACTGTTTTTTTATTGACTATTTACTATTACGCGTCAATAGTAAATAGTCAATAAAAAAATAGTCAATGTTTATAGTTATTTCTAAGCGCGTCTTCCTGTGTGAACCATACCCTGTATAAATCATCCAGCTTGTGTATGGGGCGCTCTATATCGTAAGGTATGGGAAGTTTGGAAAATGTCTGGAAATATAACAAACAGGCGTCTTTCCACCACACGGCGTCTTTTGTCTGTATTTGCAGTTTCGATTGCACGTCTGCAAAGCGTTCGGCATCGACATAGTGTTCCAGCCTGTCCCATGCTTTTTGCAAATCGCGCGCTTCCCGCACGCCACGATCGTAACGGTAACAAAGTTCGTCCCACAGGGTGTTTCCCGATTTCAATTTATACGTCCATGCCACATGGTGAAACCACAGTAACAGGTTTTCGGGGCAGCGGGCAATGTCGCCGTAGATTTCATTCAGTGGCGGGAAATATTGCGACACGGCATCGCTTCCGGCGCCGGTACGGTCAAACCCTACGCCAATGGTATCGGCTTTGTGATAATATACGGGCATCCAGTCGAGCCGTCCTCCGGGATAGAAGCCCCAGGGTTGCGGCCCGTAGTGGGCATTGAAAGAAAAGATGTGGTGCAACCCGAGCGGCATCATGTAATCAACGCACGCCTCACGCGAAGCCAGCATCAGTTCCTTTGCCGGACGGATAAAATTTTCATCGGCAGTAAAGGTCATCCGCAGCCATTCATCGGCGATTTGTTCCGAAGTCAGTTCATGATTCCATGCGAGGCGTCCGAAGGCGTACCAGTTGGCCTGCGCGAAGTGGTGTCCGCACCAGTTCGTACTGTCGCCGGTATTGGCCACGCCGGCAATGGCGGTTACCTTTGCCGGGCGCAGCGTCCCGTCCGTAATTTTCGCTACGGTAGAACCCGGTCCATTCGCATACGTATCGCTTTCGAGCGTTTCCTTGAAAAGCGGCGCAAGATATACCAAATGGTTGGAGAAACCGAGATATTCCTGCGTAACTTGAAACTCTATCATCTCCTGCGTATGCTGCAATGCGCCGAACAGCGGACTGAAAGGCTCGCGCGGCTGGAAATCCACAGGGCCGTTTTTTATCTGGATAATCACGTTGTCGCGGAATTTTCCGTCAAGAGGAACAAACTCCTGATACGCCTGTTTGGCGCGGTCTTCTTTCGTGGGACTGTACACGAACGCCCGCCACATGACAATGCCTTTATACGGTTTCAGCGCATCGGCCAGCATGTTTGCGCCATCGGCATGGGTGCGTCCGTAGTCCTGCGGCCCCGACTGTCCTTCGGAGTTCGCTTTTACCAGAAAACCGCCGAAATCGGGAATGAGCGCATAGATTTCCTTTACCTTGTTTTTCCACCATTGTATTACTTCTTTATTCAGCGGGTCGGCGTCCGGCAAGCCGCCGAGCGTTTTAGGCGAAGCGAAATTCACCGACAAATAAACTTTCAATCCGTAGGGGCGGAATATGCCGGCTATGGCTTTCACCTTTGCCAGATACTCCGGCGTAAGGATTTGCGGATTGGCATTGACATTATTCAACACCGAGCCATTGATACCGATAGAGGCGTTTGCCCGTGCATATTCCGCATAGCGGGGCGAAATGGTGTCGGGCAGTCGCTCCCACTCCCATAAAGAACGGCCGGCATAGCCCCGCTCAATGCTCCGGTCGAGGTTGTCCCAATGGTCTAAAATTCGGACTTGGTATTTGGGTATTTCCGTTATGCGCAGGTTTTCGGTAAGCGCACCGGTTGCCTGTAAGCGCAACAAATGGTATGCGCCGTAGAGCAGTCCCTGTTCACCGGCGGCGGTAATGGTAACGCCGGTTTGCGGGTTTCCTGCGAGCGTATAGCCGTCCTTGCCGAGCGCCTGCGTGTCTTTGGCGCGGGCTATCTTCAACTGTACCGGCGCGCCCCGCCATTGCGTTTGCAGTTCTTTTACCGCTACCGCCACGATAGCGCTTTGTTTGTTCGCGGTTACTTTTGCCTGCGCAGTGGCGTCTGCACGCAGCCAAAGCCGACTGCCGTCTTCGGCACGCATGTGGAACGATAATGCCACAAATACGAGACCGAGTAATGTTAATAATAATAGTTTTTTCATAGCTGTATAATTTAATAGTATTTCCTATAAAGTAAGTAATTCTTCCCATCGTTACAACAAAACTTTATTTCATTTTCCGTAACAGTACAGTTGACTATTGTTTTCATTGCATCATAGGACAGTTGAACATCACCAATTTCATTGTCATAAACCTCTGTGGCGGTACCCATAACTGCTTTTGGTAAAAGAGAAAGGAATATTATATTTATCACCGATTTTCCCAGTGCCGTACTGTCCGTATTAAACTCAAGCGTATAACAATCGCCGCAATCTTTCGGCTCGAGTTCTTTCAGGTTACATGTTTCCACATCCATGATACCTGCCAGTTTCCACTGTGTGCCTTCTAATGAAACGAATTCATTGTTTTCGCTGTCTTCCCCGCATGAACAGTTTTTGTCATTCTTTCCACAGGAGAAGCATGCTGCTATAACCAGCAGTATCGCTATTGTTGTTAGAATAATCTTTTTCATAGCTGTATAATTTTAAATAGTAAATGAATTATTGTTTTCTAAAAAGTAAATAGTTCCTTCCTTCATTATAACACATTTTCAGTTCGTTTTTTGTAACAGTATAAGAAGTTACTGTTTCCATTGCATCATAGAACAGTTGAACATCTTCATTCTCATAATCCATTGGAGTGATGTGTATAAATATTGGTGTTGGAAGGGGAAGGGAAATGTGAAAGAGTATAGCGTTCCTCACAGATTTTCCCTGTGCCATATTACTGTTCGTATTAAACTCAATCGTATAACAGGTTTCGCAATCTTTCGGCTCAAGCTCTTTCAGGTTACATGTTTCGACGTCCATAATACCTGCCAGTTTCCATTGTGTGCCTTCTAATGAAACGAATTCATTGTTCTCGTTGCCTTCCCCGCAGGAACAGCTTTTGTCATCTTTTCCACAGGAGAAGCATGCTGCTAAAATCAGCATGGCCGCTATTGTTTTTAAAATATTTTTTTTCATGGCTGTAATTTATAAAGCAAATAATTTTTCTTTTCGTTATAAAAAAACTTCAGTTCATTTTCTGTAACAGTATATGAAGTTACAAATCTTATAGTATCATAAAATTCATAACCATCATCAGTTATTTCACCGGCCATTGTTGGAATTCTCATCAGATACGCTGTAAGATCTACATTAACTCTATTTGCAGTAGAAATCCCCAGCGCCGTACTGTCCGTAACAAAAACAAGCGTATAACATTTTTCGCAATTTTTCGGTTCGAGTTCTTTCAGTACATCTGTTTCGGCATCCATAATACCTGCCAGTTTCCATTTTGTACCCTCCAAAAAAGTGGGATCACTGAATTTTGCTAATTTATAAAGTAAATAATTTTTCTTCCCGTTATAAAAAAATTTCAGTTCATTGTTTGTAACAGCATATTCTGTTACAAATTCCGTAGCAGAATAAAATTTATAGCCATCATCACTTATTTCAGAAGATATTATTGGCGTTCCAAACGGAGGAACTACAGTAAGATCAACATCAACTCTATTGGCGCTGGAACGCCCCCATGCTGTACTGTCCGTATTAAAAACAAGCGTATAACATCTCTCGCAATCTTTCGGCTCGAGTTCTTTTAGGTTACATGTTTCCACATCCATAATACCTGCCAGTTTCCACTGTGTGCCTTCTAACGAAACGGATTCATTGTTTTCGTTGCCTTCCCCACATGAACAGTTTTTGTCATCTTTTCCACAGGAGAAACATGCTGCCAAAACCAGTAGTATCGCTATTGTTTTTATAACCTTTGTTCTCATAATTTCTTTTTTGTTTGTTTATCATTCCGTGCTGAACGGCGAGGCGGGCAGTCCTTCCTTATTCCTTAAATTGGCGTTTACCGGATTGTTGCCCCACGCATAGCGTACGGCTACCGGCCGTTTAATAAAGTCATGCCATACGACCACCGTGTTGCCTTCTATTTTTGCATTTGCCCATGCAAAGTTTCTGCCGTCTGCAGAAATGGCAAACCCGGAGACGAATGGAGAGTGGAGAGTGGAGAGTGGAGAATGGAGAGTGGAAAATTGAGAGTGGGCTGACGCGCCAGCTAACTCTCCATTCTCCACTCTCCATTCTCCATTCGCTAACCACTCTCCATTCACAAGTCCGCTGCCTGTTTCCGTGAAGGCAATCACGAGGCTGTCGCCCCGCACGGTTACGCCGGCATACAACGGGCCGGAAGCAACGATATTTTTCTCGCCATACGCTATGCGCCGCGCCTGCAAAGCCAAACGGTAGCCCACATCTTTTTTGTTGAGCGGGTGAATGTCGTTCCATTCCCCTAAATCAATAGTTACCGCCATCCCCGTATTCGTAGTAACGGCAAGGGCTTTCCGCTGCACTTCGCGGAGTTCCGCCCAGTCACTTTCCTGCGGCGGGGCTACGTCCGGCGTCATAAAGTTGGGAAGCTGCACATACAGGAAGGGCAGCTTGGGACTGTTCCATTTATTACGCCAGTCATTGACTAATTCGGTGAACAGCGAAGCGTATTCTCTTGCCCGTCCGGTGTTCGACTCGCCCTGATACCACAGTATGCCTTTGATGGGGTATTTGACTAACGGCGCAATCATGCCGTCATACAGCGGCTGCAACCTGTTGCGGAATGCCGTTGCCTGCGGCGGCATAAAGAAGGCAGGATATTGCACGCCGATACGGTACTGCCATTTTCCGGCAAGCTCAATTTCAGTAGGCAGTAGGCGGTTTTCAGTAGCAGTAGCAGTAGGCAGTTGGCGGTAGGCAGTGGCTGACGCCGGCTGCATACTGTCCACTGCCAACTGCGACTGCCCACTGCCCACTGCCGACTGCGACTGCCCACTGCCTACTGCCGACTGCCGGATATCCAGTCTAAAGGGTTTGTCTTCCACAAAGCCGCCGCGCCCGTATTGACTTTCGACCCGCAGGGTAATCACGTTCTTCCCTGCTTTCAAGACGCCTGCCGGTACTTTATAGATACGCGGCGGATATTGATAGGTCGTGTTTCCCACAAACACGCCGTTTACCCATGCCGAATCGGAGTTGGTGATACATCCCAGGCGAAGTGTCGCTTCCTTATCTGCCCATGCTGCCGGGACGTCAATGGTTTTACGAAACCAGAACACGCCGTTCACCGGCCCCAAACCCTTGTCCGCCCAATAGCCGGGCAAGTCCATCGGTTTCCAGCCCGACATGTCGATTTCCGGCAAATGCCATTTGCCCTGTCCTTCGTCCCGTATAACCGGCATTTGCAATGCCCCGCCTGCGGGACGGCTTCCGGCCGGCGGCGCAACGGCAGGCGCTTCGTCCGGCTGTGCGGCGTACCAGTATTTCGGATAATGTTTCCGCACGTCTTCGCTCAGCCATGCTTCAATAGCCGAGCCGCCCACTGCCGACTGAATGATACCCTGCGGTACTTTATATATGCCGTACAGTTCCTGCGCATAGAAATAAGCCAGCGCAGAAAACGGCGCGATATTTTCAGGCGTTACGGCTTTCCATTCCCCGCCGACAAGGTCGCTTTGCGCCCCGCCGGTGGCATAGGTGTGGGGTATGACGAAGAAACGCACCTGCGGGTTGTTGGCCGTAGCCACTTCGTCCGCATACAAGTCCGCTACCCTGCTCATGGGCGTTTCCATGTTCGACTGCCCGGAGCAAACCCATACGTCTCCTACATACACGTCATTCAGCGTAATGTTGTTCACCTGCATGGCATAAGGGCCGCCGGCCTTTTGCGCCGGCAGCGATATTTCCCAGTAACCCTTGTCGCCGGTTACGGTGTTATACGATTTCTTGTTGAACGTTACCCGCACGGCTTCGGACGGGTCTGCCCAACCCCATATCTTGAGCTTTGCATCGCGTTGCAGTACCATGCCGTTGCCGATAAGTCTGGGTAAACGCACAGCCGCCTGTAACGATAGCCCCCACAG
>JAIROQ010000066.1 GCA_031257455.1 Prevotellaceae bacterium
AATGGAGGGACAGCGCCGGACAGTTATACATGGAGTATCGGCGGCCTATATGAACGGACTACGACTGCTGCAAATCATACGATAGCGGAGACCGATGTCAGTCAAATTTCGGCCGGAACATATACCTTGACGGTAAAAGCTATAAAAGGTTCCTGTACGCTGCAAACTGTCAGCTACAATATCTTTATTATTGACTGTCCATACACCGGTACAGACTTGTTGATTGATGCAACCCACGAATGTAAAGAAATTACAACCGGCAGCAGTACTTACTACCAAGCGTATATAAAGGAAACGGGAACGGGAGTGGGACAAATTTACCGTATTGTGCGATTACCGCCAGCGAATAGCAACCTCTGGTGGTTTGCGGAAAACAGTAAATTAGGTACTAAAGCCCATGAAGCGAATGGCGTGTACTACTATATACAAGGTAATGCCTCTGGGGCATGTCCGGCAGGATGGAGTGTTCCGACCAGTACACAATGGTCTGATATGATTAGTGGTGTTGGCGCATCAGGTTCTGACGGAAAAGTGTTATGTAGTACGACATTCACTAATGGCGGCTCCACCGGTACTGACCTTTGGGGATTTTCAGCAACCAATACGCATTATTATAGTGGAAGTAGCTTAGACTCCTCCAATGGAGCTTTTATATGGGCATCCGACTCAAATTCGGGGGCGGAAATACGTCCCGATAAAGCTGGGTCTGCATCAGCTTCTACTGGTTATGGCTACACCGTTCGCTGTGTAAGGCAATAAAATCAACCGCCAAAACTTAAAAGACGGGACGTGTTGCAAGTATGCCGAAGGAACCTGCTTTGCGACAGTGACAACGCCTGCTTTGCGACAGTAACAACGCCTGCTTTGCGACAGTAACAACGCTGAAAAACCGCAGTGATGTTCCGGTCGACCTTAAGGACTTTAAGGTCTTTGAGGTCTTTAGGGACTTTGAGTACTTTGAGTACTTTGAGATCTTTAAGGACTTTGAGTACTTTGAGGCTTTGAGATCTTTAAAGACTTTGAGCTCTTTAAGTACCTTAAAGTTTCTAAAGATTTTGAGAACAGAAATGTCAGTTAGGAATAAATTGCTATCTTTGCCAGCGCAAAATACTTTTTCTTATGGCGACCAACTCCATTTACGCTAATTCCGGCAACTATAAAAGCCTCTACAGCTACCAAAAGGCAGAGGCCATTTATGATATTACTTTCTACTTTTGCCAGCACTATCTCCGTAAGGGCGACCGCACGGTTGACCAAATGGTGCAGGCCGCCCGTTCGGGCAAACAGAATATCGCGGAAGGGTGCGCCGCCTCTTCCACCTCAAAAGAAATGGAGATAAAATTGGTAAATGTCGCCAAAGCCAGCTTGCAGGAACTGCTGCTTGACTACGAAGATTACCTGCGCACTCGGGAACACCGTCAATGGGAAAAAGGTTCTGTTGAACTGAACACCATGCGTACGCTGGGATGCCGGCGCAATGACACGGCTTTTTTTATGGGAATAGTCAAAACGCGCCCGCCGGAAACCATTGCCAACATGGCCATTTGTTTGATTAAACAAGCCGATTATTTACTGCATCAGCAATTAAAAGCATTGGAAAGGCAGTTTTTGCAGGAAGGCGGCTTTCGTGAACGCTTAACGCGCATGCGCCTTGAGGAGCGCAATAACCGGAATGGCGGCCATAAACCGCAGTGATGTCCCAGACGGCGTTGAGAAAAAATACCAATTAGGAACAAATTGCTATCTTTGCCCACACAAAACTTTAAATTATGGCAGACGAAAAGATAATTTTTTCTATGAATGGCGTGGGAAAAATCCTCCCGGCCAACAATAAGGCAATCTTAAAAGATATTTACCTGTCGTTTTTCTACGGCGCGAAAATCGGTATCATCGGGCTGAACGGCTCGGGGAAATCAACGTTGCTGAAAATCATTGCCGGCGTAGAGAAAGCGTATCAGGGAGACGTGGTCTGGGCGCCGGGCTATACGGTGGGCTACCTCGAGCAGGAGCCGCAGTTGGACGATGCAAAGACCGTCCGTGAAATTGTGGAAGAAGGCGTGCAGGAAGTCGTGGATTTGCTCCGCGAATATGAAGCCGTCAATGCCCGGTTCGCCGAGCCGATGAGTGACGAAGACATGGCGCAACTCATCGAACGGCAAGGCGAATTGACGGAGAAAATAGAACAGGCGAATGGCTGGGAACTTGATGCCAAGCTGGAACGCGCGATGGACGCCCTGCAATGTCCCGGCGGCGACCTGCCGGTGCGGCATCTCAGCGGGGGCGAACGCCGCCGCGTGGCATTGTGCCGCCTGCTGCTGCGCGAGCCGGACGTCCTCCTGCTCGACGAGCCGACCAACCACCTCGATGCCGAGAGTATCCAATGGCTCGAAGCGCACCTGCAGCAGTATAAAGGCACGGTGATTGCCGTAACGCATGACCGCTATTTCTTGGACAACGTAGCGGGCTGGATTCTGGAACTCGACCGCGGCGAAGGCATCCCCTGGAAAGGGAATTATTCATCGTGGCTTGACCAGAAGTCGAAACGCCTCGCGCAGGAAGAGAAGCAGGAAAGCAAGCGCCGCAAAACGCTGGAGCGCGAACTGGAATGGGTGCGGATGTCGCCCAAAGCGCGGCAGGCAAAATCGAAAGCGCGTTTGGGGGCATATGAAAAACTGTTGAACGAAGACGGCAAGCAGAAAGAAGAACGCCTCGAAATATATATCCCCAACGGCCCGCGCTTGGGCGACAGGGTCATCGAAGCGCAGGACGTGGCGAAGGCTTATGACGGGCGGCTGCTGTTCGAGCAACTGAATTTCCGGCTTCCGCCGGCGGGTATTGTGGGCGTCATTGGCCCTAACGGTGCGGGCAAAACCACGCTATTCCGTTTGATTATGGGGCTGGAAACGCCGGACGCCGGCGCTTTCGGCGTGGGCGAAACGGTGAAGATAGCCTATGTGGACCAGCAGCACCGGCAAATCAACCCTGATAAAACCGTCTTTGAAACCATTGCAGCGAACAGCGAAATCATCCGCTTGGGTAACCGGGACGTGAATGCGCGGGCGTATGTGTCGCGTTTCAATTTCTCCGGCGCCGACCAAGAAAAGAAATGCGGCGTCCTCAGCGGCGGCGAGCGCAACCGCCTGCATCTGGCGCTGACGTTGAAAGAAGAAGCCAATGTGCTGCTCCTTGACGAGCCGACCAATGATGTGGATGTAAATACCATTCGCGCACTGGAAGAAGGGCTGGAAAACTTTGCAGGTTGCGCCGTCATCATCTCGCATGACCGTTGGTTTCTTGACCGCGTGGCTACGCACATCCTCGCTTTTGAAGGCGATGCGCAAGTCTGTTTCTTTGAAGGCAGCTATTCGGAATACGAGGAAAATAAACGCAAACGCTTGGGCGACTCCACGCCGAAACGGTTTAAATATAAAAAACTCTTGGAATAATAACAGTGGGCAGTAGCAGTAAACAGTTGGCAGTAGGCAGTAGGCAGTCGGCAGTAGGCAGTAGGCAGTCGGCAGTCGGCAGTAGCAGTAAACAGTCGGCAGTAGCAGTAGGCAGTAGCAGTAGGCAGTTAGCTGGCGCGTCAGCTCATTCTCCACTCTCCATTCTCCATTCTCCATTCTCCGGAGGGGTTGAACTCCTGTCGCCGGCGGGTAACTTTGAATGCCTCGCGGCAGCGGCGCAGGGCGGCGCAGACGCCGTATATTTCGGCGTGGGTAACCTGAATATGCGGGCGCGGTCGGCCAATAATTTTTCGCCGGACGATTTGGCGCGTGTCACGGACTTTTGCCGCCGGCGACATATCCGTTCTTACCTCACGGTAAATACCGTATTATACGATGACGAACTGGACGAGATGCGCCGCATCATTGATTTGGCAAAGCAGGCGGGCGTTTCGGCTATCATTGCATCGGATATGGCGGCGGTTAACTATGCCCGCCGGCAGGGAATGGAAGTGCATATTTCCACGCAACTCAACTTGACCAATATCGAAGCGGTGCGTTTTTATGCGCAATTTGCCGATGTGGTGGTGCTGTCGCGCGAACTGGCGTTGGATAAGGTGAAAAAAATCTATTCGCAAATAATGGCTGAACCGGTGAAAGGCCCTCACGGGAAACCGGTGCGTATCGAACTGTTCTGTCATGGCGCGTTGTGCATGGCCGTATCCGGCAAGTGTTACCTGAGCCTGCACGAATATAACGCTTCCGCCAATCGCGGCGCGTGTTACCAGATATGCCGGCGCGGATACACGGTTACCGACAATGAAACCGGCCGGCAACTGGCTATCGACAACCAGTACATCATGTCGCCGAAAGACCTTTGCACTGTTGGTTTTTTGGACAAGCTGCTGAATGCCGGCGTGCGTATACTCAAGATTGAAGGCCGCGCCCGTTCCGCCGATTATGTGCAGACCGTCACCGCCTGCTACCGCCGCGCGATAGACGCATTCCTCGCCGGCGATTATACGCCGCAACTGGCGGAGCAATTAACCGCTACCTTGAAAACCGTTTTCAATCGCGGCTTTTGGGATGGCTACTATCAGGGCGCACGGCTCGGCGAATGGAGCGAAGTCTATGGCAATAAAGCCACCGAACGGAAAGAATATATCGGCAAAGCCACCAATTATTTCAACCGGTTGGGCGTGGCGGAGTTTTTAATCGAAACCGGCGAACTGTCCATCGGGGACGAGGTATTAATTATAGGCCCCACCACCGGCGTAGTGCGTAAAACCGTTACGGAAATACGGGTGGAATTACAGGCGGTAGCCAAGGCCGTCAAAGGCGATGCCTGCTCGATTGCTATTCCCGGAAAAATCCGCCGCGCCGACAAATTGTATAAAGTTGTCCATTAAAAAAAAAATTGTAACTTTGCTTCCTCAACTAAAATTAAAAATGGAACGTATGGCACGCGAACAGGAACAACAGACGATGAGTAATATCAACCGGATTTGCCAGGGTACAGAAGTTATTGGAAACATCAATACCCCCGGCGACATTCGCTTGGACGGCTTCTTGGAAGGCAACATCACGGCTAAAGGCAAGGTGGTTGTCGGGAATACCGGAAAAACCAAAGGCGAAATCATTGGCCGCACTACCGACATTTTCGGACAGGTGGAAGGTTCGTTGAATATCTCGGAAATAATAAGCCTGAAAAGCACCTCTAATGTAAAAGGCAGCATTGCTACAACGAAAATCAGTATTGAAGCGGGCGCTATCTTCAACGGTACTTGCACCATGTCGGAAGCGAAAGCAACTCCTGTTTCCCCCAAAAAATAATGACTGCACCGGAACGATATCTTATTTCCTATAATCTTAACGGTATCCGGTCGGCAGTGGCGAAAGGGCTGCACACATGGCTGCAGCAGGAAAACCCCGATGTCTTGTGCATCCAGGAATCCAAAGCCCAGAACGACCAAATTGATATTGCTTTTTACGAAAGTTTAGGCTATCACTGTTTCTTGCACCCTGCACAGAGAAAAGGCTACAGCGGTACAGGCATCTTTTCGAAACAACAACCGGACGAAGTCATTTACGGTATCGGCATTCCGCGTTACGATGCGGAAGGCCGCTTCATCCGCGCCGACTATGGCGATATAACGCTTATCTGTTCCTATTTTCCGTCCGGGACAATGGGCGAAGAACGGCAACAGTTCAAAATGGACTACCTCGCCGATTTCCTGAAATACATTTTGCAACTCCGCCTGACGCGCCCCAAAATTATTATCACCGGCGACTTTAACATCAGCCACAAACCTGTTGACATCAACAATCCCAAAGCGCACGAAAAAACGTCCGGCTACCTGCCCGAAGAACGCGCATGGCTGGATGCACTGGAAGCATGCGGTTTTGTAGATACTTTCCGGGTGTTCCATAAAGGGGAAGCGGAACGCTACAGCTGGTGGAGTCATTTTGCCCGGTCCCGCGCCCGCAATATCGGCTGGCGACTGGATTACTTCTGGGCAACCGGCAACCTCCAACACCACTTCATAGACGCCGATATCCTGAAAGACGTCGTACACTCCGACCACTGCCCCGTGACGCTGAGGTGCAGTTTTCAGTAGGCAGTGGGCAGTGGCAAATCACGCAGGAATTCGGAAACGAACGCAGATTTTTTTATGCATAAAGTGACAAATTATAGCCCCGGAGTGACAAATTATATACTCAGAGAATCTCTTTTGATACTAAAAGAGTCAAATTTTTAACTCCGAGTAACAAATTTGTCAGTAAAAGAGTCAAACTTGTCAGTAAAAGAGTCAAA
>JAIROQ010000080.1 GCA_031257455.1 Prevotellaceae bacterium
AGCGAAGTCGAGGAATCTCCTGCGATACCCCGCTGTCCAACCCAAACAGCCTGCGTTGGGGAGTAGATTTCTCCACGCGCCCGCTCGTCCCTCGCGGGCTTGGTCGAAATGACGGGTTAGTGGAGAGTTGAAAATTGAAAGTGGAGAATTGAAAATGGCGGCAAGTGCAGTGGCGTAAGCCCAATTAGTCACATTAGCACATTAGCACATTATATCGTAAATCTGTAAATAATTTTTTTTAGCCATAAATAAAAAAACAACGCCGGTACATGCTACCGGCGTTAAATCTTTAAATTTTTAAATCTTTGAATTTTTAAATCTTTATTTAATTTCTTCTACTTTGTCGCAGTAATTATAGTTTAATGCGGCGAGGCGTTGTTTCTGCGCGGGCAGTTTGGCTTTAAAAAATTCCCAGTCTTTATGCGTTTTCGGCGACCACACGACTTCCGATAATGCCAGCAGGCGCGGCAACAGCATATATTCCGCATATTCGGGTGTGAACAAAAACTCCGCCCATAAGTTGGCCTGTCCGCCCTTGATGAATTTTGCTTCTTCCGCCGTCAGTTCGGCAGGCACGGGGTCGAAGGCGTAGGCTTTCTCCAGGGGAACATAGCCGCCGATAGTAGCCGGTTCTGTTTCCTTGTCGGCCTGGTAGTAGTTAAAATAGCAGTAATTGTCGGGCGTCATGATAACATAGTTGCCATGCTGGGCAGCTTCGATGCCGCCTTTTTCGCCGCGCCATGACATGATAACGGCGGTTGGCGTTACGCCGCCGGCCAGTATTTCATCCCAGCCGATAATAGTCCTGCCTTTGGCGATGAGATGTTGTTCGATTTCGCGAATCATCCAGCTTTGCAGTTCTTCTTCGTCTTTCAACTGTAAATCTTTAATCCGTTTCTGGCATTTCGGGCATACTTTCCAATTGTCTTTAAATGCTTCGTCTCCGCCGATATGAATGTATTCCGAAGGAAATAATTCCGCTACTTCGTCCAGTACTTCTTTTAAAAATACCATTACCGTGTCATTCCCGCCGCAGAGGATGGCTTTGGGCGGCCAGTAAGGCCCTATTTGTACATAATACGGGAAATCATCGCAGGCAAATTCGGGATAGGCCGCCAGTATGGCGGAGCAGTGTCCCGGAAGTTCTATTTCGGGAATGACTTCAATCCCGCGCTGTGCGGCATAGGCTATCACATCGCGGACTTCGTCCTTCGTATAAAATCCGCCGTAAGTGGCCGGTTCTCCTTCTTTCGGCGGCTCGCCTTCGCGCCATGCGACATTGCTCCTGTCCACGCTCCATGCGGCGATTTCCGTCAGTTTCGGGTATTTGTCGATTTCAAGCCGCCAGCCGTGGTCGTCTGTCAGGTGCCAGTGGAATTTGTTCAATTTATAGAGCGCCATCAAATCCAGGTGTTTTTTGATATGCGCTATGTCAAAGAAATGACGCGACACATCGCGGTGGCTGCCCCGCCATTCAAAGCGCGGGTAATCGACAATGGTAACCGCCGGAATGGCGATTTGCGCCGGATTGTTTTTGATACTGTCGGCCGGCGCTAACTGATACAGCGTTTGCAGGCCATACACCAGTCCCGCCGGCACATTGGCATAAATCGTGATATCGTTTTCCGTAACCGTTAATTTGTAGCCTTCCGTTTGCAGGGCGGCGTCCGGCGTTTCGTTAAGGGCAAAGACAATGGCTTTTTCCGCATTCCCGGCTACCGGAAGCTGTTTCCCGAAATATTTTGGAAAATATTCCGTAATGTACTGTTGTACGGGAGCGGCGTTTTCCATGTGTTGAAAAACCAGCGAGACACTTTCATCTATTGCAAAAGTCCCCTCTTGCGGCGTCAGTTCGACAGGTTGGGGAACGATGCTGAAAGCGGCGTCATGACTGCTTTGTTGATTGCAACCGGCTGCCAGCAGCAGGAGTCCGGCCAGAAAAAAAGATGTTTTCATAAAAAATTAATATTAGTTTTTTGCAAAAGTACGACTTTTTATTCAAATAAAAAGGGTTTGGTGGTTATGGGCTTTTGATTTTTTTCAAAAAAGAATTTTTCTTCGCCGAAGGCCGGTTTCAGTTGGTTAAACCAGGTGGCTTTCGGGTCGTAGGCGGCGAAGAAAGGAATATCCACCCATGCCGGATTGCGGGCCTGGAGGAAGCGCAGGACAAATATTTTTTCGCCTTTCACTTCCTGTATGCCCAGAAGTTGTATTTTTCCCGGATGGTCGCTCATGCTGGGGCCGCGCACGGTACGGCATACGCCGCTGACTTTCCGGTAGGCGCGGCGGAAGATATTCCAGCAACGTTCCAACGGTAATTCAAAATAATGCTTCGCGCCCGTGTCGCGCGTGATGAACATGTAGTAGGGAATGCAATTCAAGTCTACCTGTTTGCGCCACATTTCGCACCACAGGTCGGGATTGTCGTTGATGTGTCGCATCACCGGCGACTGCGTGCGGATTTGCGCTCCTGTACTGCGTATCCGTGCAATCGCCCGTTGCACGCTGTTTGTCGAGAGTTCGCGCGGATGATTGAAATGCGCCTGTATCGACAGGTTTTTCCCGGAATGTACGATGTGGTCAAAGAGGCGCAGGAGGTCGTCGCTGTCGCTGTCCGAGAGGTAGCGATAGGGCCAGTAGGCAAGCGATTTCGTGCCGATGCGGATAGTGTGGATATGCGCCAAATCCGGCGACAGGAGCGGCAGGATGTATGCCGACAGTTTTTCGGCCGGCATCACCATCGGGTCGCCGCCGGTGAAGAGAATATCCGTTACTTCATGGTGCATATGGAGGTAGTGCAGCAGCAAATCGGTTTCTTTCATGGCGAATTTCAGGCCGCTCATGCCGGAAAACTGCGGCCAGCGGAAACAAAAGGTACAGTAAGCATGGCATGTTTGTCCTTGGCTCGGGAAAAATAAAATCGTTTCGGGATATTTATGCTGGATGCCGCGCAGTTTTATTTCTCCCAGATAAGGCACATTGTGTTCCTGTCCCGCCGGATTGGGATTTAGCGACAGCCGGATTTGCTGGATTTTTGCGTCCCGCAGTTGTTGGGGGGAATGCTGCGCCAGTAATTTTTCCACTGCGGTATAGTGCCGGCTGTCCAGCATACCCCGCCGCGGGAAGTTCAGCGTAAACAGCGGGTCGGTTTCCACCGCGCGCCAGTCAATCAATTCATCGACCACATAATTATTGGTCTTAAACGGCAACACGTGCCCTACAATCTCTATCTCACGGCTAACCTCTTCGGGCAACGCCGCTATCTGCGGAATTGTACGGAAATTGTACAACGTATATGGTCGGTATGCTTTCATCATTTATTTGATTTTTTAAGACTGCCAATGCAGGTCGAATTCCTGCAAAGATAATAAAAATTAAGAAGTATGAATTATGAGTTATGAGTTATGAGTTGGCTTGCGCCTCTGCGCTTGTCGCCATTCAAAATTCAACATTCTTAAAAAAGGCTAACTTTGCAGCAAAGAAAAGAAGTAATCATTACCATCAAAAAAATGTTACTATATACCGATTCGTGCGTGGAGTTTTTTGTGTCGCCGGACGACCGGCAGACGTATTACAATTTTGAATTTAACTGTATCGGTACGCCCCTGATGCGGCACAATGTGCGCCCCCATGAAGGCCTGCGCGCTACGCCCGGTTTACTGGACGCCATCCTAACGCGGAGTTCCTTAGGCAACCAGCCCTTTGAATGCATGGAGGGTGATTTTGCATGGCAACTAACTGTCGCCATTCCCTGTGCCTGTTTCTTTGCGCATCCCCTCCGCGACTGGCGCGGGCAGACCCTCTGGGCGAATTGCTACAAGTGCGGGGACGAATTGTCCGAGCCGCATTATCTCTCCCTCTTTCCCATCCACGCCTCCAAGCCCAATTTTCACCTTCCGGAATTCTTTCAGGAGTTGAAAGTGGACATTTCCAGAAATAAACAACATATTTGCAGGAATAAAAAACAATTCTTACCTTTGCAAGCGTTTAACAGATATAAGTATATGTGTTAGATAAAAAGAACAAAATTATTCACCCTAAAAAAATGTATCATGGACAATCAACATGTCAATCCCATTCCGCCCGGTGTACTTGCGCAGGCGCAAGCCTACATTGACGGAGCGATTAGTGAATTGTTGCCCTACCTGCTGA
>JAIROQ010000121.1 GCA_031257455.1 Prevotellaceae bacterium
CATATCTCCATCCAAAACCAAAGTAGACCCTTGTACACCCCGTCGGATTGTGGAACTACCGTCTTTAAAATAAATCGTGTCGCGCCGGAGGCATTACTGATAATATCCCCGGGCTGCAAGTCCTTGCGTAATGTGAAGTTCGTTATCAGAGGCGGTGTGGGCGATTCGGCGCAATGGCAATCGGGACAGGTGGTCGTATCTACTTTCCGCTCGGGAATACTGATTGTCCGCCAGTCCGTGTAATCGCTTGTGCGTTGAGGGTCGTTGTGGCATACCGCCTGTACGCGCATCTGGTACGTCTTCCCGAAATCCAAGGTGGCAAAGGTGACCTGATTGTCGTAGGCCTGGCTGCGGTGAAAATAGCCCGTTGCGGGATTGCGCATTTCCACATTGAAAGAAGTATGATTCCCGCCGGGCGTCCAGCGGAAAGTCCCCCGCTGTCCCTGCCGCTCTACTTTGAAATCAGTGACGCTGTCGCACCGCGACTGATAGGTAAATGTACGAACCACGCTGTGCCCGTCCTGCTCAAAAGGAACCATTCCCATCGGGTCTGCCGCCGTTACCCGCCACGCATAGCGCATGCCCGGCTCCATGAACAGCGACGCCGGATGAACGACCAGCGTGGTATTAGGTTGGGTAGCCGTATGCAGCGGCGGCATGGACGCGGCAATCACTTCCGGCGCTATACCCGGAATACGCAGTTCCCATAACTCAAACGTGTACTGTACCCCGGCAGCGGGAATACCTACATTGCTCGGCAACCACGAAAACGTGAGCGGCATTCCCGTTATCAAGCCCAGTTCCGCGCCTTCCTCCGGCGTCTTCAATTGCGGCGGCTTGCCCAGCGCTATCCACGCCATCGCTGTACCATGATTGGATATAACACGGTTTGTACCATAGTGCAGCACATCCACCGTAAACCGGTAAAACCCCTCCGGCAACTGCCCTGTCCGCTGATAATCCGCCTTGCTGTAGCCCTTAAATTGAAGATTGTTGATATTAAAATAATCCGCCAAATCCGTGCCGAACAGCAGGCTCATCTGCCCGCCGGAAAGGTAGTTGGGCGCGGTGGCAATGGTCGGCATTGTTTCTACCGTTACGCCGGCGGTGCTTTCCAGCTTGATGTGCAGCTTTACCGGCAAGTTGTCAATGGTTATATCATTCACCATAATTGTCACCATCAATTGTTGCGAACCCACTTTGCTGTAATCGGACAACCGCAATGAATACGGCGGCGTCAGCGACGCCGTGACTTGAATAGGATAACGCTGAGCAAAAGTGGGAAAAAAGCCGCACAACATGACAAGCCACAACGCAAGCAGCCGGAAGTTATGCATATATTTAGCGAAGCGTTTCATTGGTTTGGCGAGGTAATGTAGCGGCGTTAATAGGTTGTGGTGTTTATTTTGTAACCGGTATTTTTCGAAAGCCATGCCCGGACAGTCCGTAATGCCTGCGGATAATCGTCGGTATCCAGTGTACCGGAAACATCTGTCTGTACGGGAAAATCAACGATCACCGGCGCCAACAGTTCCATAATCCCGTAGGCGCAGGAAATGGACTCCGATATATCGGGATTGGGCGACCGGCATAAATTTTTATCGCTCTGCAATAGCTTTACACAATAATCTATTGCCTGCTTTTGCCGCGTATAAATAAGGTCGGGCAGCCCATAATTAATCAATTCGCTGTTCACCGGCAGTTTTTTTATTTTTTTCAAACAATAGTCCATCGCATCCGCCTGCCCCATGCGCGCCAGCGCCAACGCTATATACCATTTCGTCCTTACCGGCAAACCGGATTGGAGGTACAGTTGGTACAAGACCTCTTTACCAATTCCGGCGAAGCCTGCAAGCTGCGCCAAACCGCCATAATGCGGCATACGCGTATTCCGCAGTCTGGAACGGATGAATGATTGTGCTTCGGCGTTAAAATCCGCGGGGTCGAATGCCTGTAAATAGCCGATGACTTGCCCAATCAGTCCGCCGTCGGCATCGCCGATGCCTTTCACAAGGCGGGTAACCGCCGTGGTTCGATGACCGGAAGGAATTTGCTTGCCCTTCTTATAGGTGAAATAATAGGCTTTCTGCCGCATGAGCGGCAACGTGTCCGTATAAAACGCCTCCAGTTCCGCGACCAACTTGTCCAGACTGTATTCGGAAATTATTTTTGTTTCCCGTACATAGTCGGTTCTTGAGCTTTCCCGGTACTGCCTGAGGTAATCTTCCACCTCTCCGGCGGAGGCATTTAGAGGGCTGTTAAAAACAAACAGGAAAAATAATGGAAAATAAAATTTCATAAGGCTTAATTTAAATATGCATTTGCTACAAAGATGCGAAAAAAATCTCAATTATTATTCACTTTTTGCTGTGAGTTATGCACAATAAATAAAAACTTCGTTGTTTTTGTTTAATCTGTATATATAAATAACATTATAATACATTGTATAATAATAAAATAACGCATAATTATTTATACTTTTGGCAATAAATATAAATAATAACAAAGGTAGTTTTTATATCTGTATTTGCTATGAAAAACAGCCGAACAGTTTTTTAAAAATGGCTGCAATAACAGAAAATATGCGGTATTTTTTCAATAGTAAAAATACGGCTATGCCGGCAATCAATACGGTAATAACAGTGTAAAAAATATAGCGGTAGCGATACGGGTCTTCCGGCTGTTCCTCGCTGGTATGCGTGGTTGATTTTACAGCGGTATCGGTATGGCTTTTGTCGGTCATTACGGCAACGGATTCCATTTGTATTTGGCTGTTTTTCTTATTCGTATAATCTTCCGTTTTGCCGGTTGTTTTCATCGTCGTTGTCTGTTCGCTTACCGGCGGTTTGCCGGTCGCCGGATCTATGGGCTTACTCGTGTCGTACCTGGTAGTAACGGTTGTTTCCATACTTATCTCATCCGTTGTTTTTGTTTCTTCCCG
>JAIROQ010000151.1 GCA_031257455.1 Prevotellaceae bacterium
TTTTTCTATTGATATGTTTTCCCTGACGGGAAAAACGTTTGATGAATGAATGCTTGGAATATTCTAAGTGCGTACATTGCCCGTTAGGGCATCCATATCAATAGAATCAATGCAAAAAAACACCGACAAATCTCCGTAGGAGATTCATAATTGGTGATTGTACAGAATCAGGGAGCCGTTAATTCTGCAAATTTTGTGAATTATGTCAAAAAAGTGACAATTTGAAATGCACCCATCATCACATCAATTAGTCACATTAAAAAAAAATGTACTACCTTTGTCGGGTTTAGTGATTTATCCAATGGTAAAGATTTTGAAATTTGGCGGCTCGTCAGTAGCAACGCCCGAAAACATTAAGAAAGTAAAGGCAATTGTGGAACAATGCGCCGATAATAAATTTGTGGTAGTATCGGCAATGGGCGGCATAACCGACCAGCTGGTAAAGGCCGGCGCGATGGCTGCCGCAGGAAATGAAGCATTCAGGAAAGAACTGGAAAGTATAGAAGAACGTCACCTGAATGCCGCAAAAGCCTTGGTAAAACCCCAACAGCAGGGACATGTACTGAGCGGACTGAAAGTGCTGCTCAATGAACTCGAAGATTATTTGCAAAGCATGGCGCGCTTGCAGGAGCATACGCCGAAATTGCAGGATTATGTCCTGAGTTTCGGCGAACGTATGAGCGCCTTTCTGGTAAGCGAAGTCATTGACGATGCGGTATTGCTCGATGCACGCAATGTCATCAAAACCGACAGTATATTCGGCAAAGCGCAGGTCGATTTTGAGAAAACAAAAACGCTTGCCGGCGGGATTTTATCGAAAATATCCGGACGGGCGGTGTTGCCGGGCTTCATTGCTTCGGACATGAACGGCGCAACGACCACCCTCGGCAGGGGCGGCAGCGACTATACCGCCGCCATTCTGGCCGCTGTTTCCGGGGCGTCTCTGGTAGAAATATGGACGGACGTGGACGGCTTCATGACCGCCGACCCGCGCAAGGTGGAAAAGGCTTATACCATTAAACACCTCAATTATTCGGAGGTTTTTGAATTGTCGAACTTCGGCGCGAAGGTTATTTATCCGCCTACGGTGCATCCGCTGTTGCCCGCCAATATCCCGATGCGGATAAAAAATACGTTTAATCCCACAGCCGAAGGAACGCTCGTGGACGCCTGCACCGAAAAGGTATCCAACCAGTCCGTCAAAGGCATTTCGTCAATTGACGACATTGCGTTACTTACATTGCACGGCGTGGGAATGGCCGGCATTCTGGGTATTTCAAAACGCCTGTTCGGCTCGCTGGCAGAGGCGAACGTCAATGTAGCGCTTATTTCGCAGGCGTCATCGGAGCAGTCCATCACCTTTGCGATTGTGCCGGAACATGTGGCGCAAGCCCGGCAGGCCATAGAATGCGCCTTTGAAATAGAGATAAACCACCAAACCATCGGGCTGAAAATAGAAAACGACATGTCGGTCATTGCCATTGTCGGCGAAAACATGAAACGCATGCCGGGCATATCGGGCAAGCTCTTCCATGCCTTGGGGAAAAACGGCGTGAACGTGGTCGCCATTGCGCAAGGCTCATCGGAATTGAATATTTCCACCGTCATCCGCAAAGCGGATTTGCACAAGGCGCTTAATGTAATCCACGAGGCTTTTTTCCTGGTCGATTACAGGGAAATTTTCCTGTATATTGCCGGTATCGGCACGGTGGGCGGCCATCTGGTGCAGCAAATACGCCGGCAGCGCGAAGATTTGATGACCCATCACGGCCTAAAAATAAATTTGGTAGGCGTGCTGAACTCCCGAAAAATGCTGTTTGACGAACAGGGCATCGACCTGGACGATGTGCAGGGAACGCTTGAACGGAAAGGCGTACCGCTGCATCTGGACGGCTTTTTGGAACACCTCTCAACGCTCAACCTGCGCAACAGCATTTTTGTTGATTGCACCGCCAGCGCAGAAGTAGCGGGTATTTATGAAAACGTACTGCAATCGTTCGTATCGGTCGTAACGGCAAATAAAATTGCCTGCTCCGGCAGTTATGAAACTTACCGGAGGCTGCAAGACCTGCCGCGCACGCGGGGCGTGAAATTCCTCTACGAAACAAATGTCGGCGCGGGATTGCCCATCATCAAAACCATAAACGAACTGGTGTTAAGCGGCGACAAGATTGTAAAATTGGAAGCGGTACTTTCCGGTACGCTCAACTTTATTTTCAATACCATCAGCGAAACCATCCCGATGAGCGAGGCCATCCGCATGGCAAAGGAAAAAGGTTTTTCCGAACCGGACCCGCGAATTGATTTAAGCGGCGTGGACGTCCTCCGAAAGATATTGATTTTATCCCGCGAATGCGGCTATCCGCTGGAAAAAACCGATGTGGAAGTAAACGCATTTTTGCCCCAAAGTTGCTTTGAGACGCCCACGATTGATCTGTTCTTTGAAAAAGTGCGGACACTGGACGCGGATTTTGAAACGCGCCGCAAGGCATTGTACGCCGCAGGCAAACGCTGGCGTTTTGTGGCATCGCTCCATAACGGAAAAGCGACTGTCGGCTTGCAGGAAGTGGACAGTACGCATCCGTTCTTTCTCCTGCAAGGCAGCGACAATATCATCACCCTCTATACCGAGCGTTACAGCACGCAACCGATGGTCATCAAAGGCGCAGGCGCAGGCGCGGCGGTTACTGCCGCAGGCGTTTTCGGAGACATCATCCGCATCGCTAATATTTAAGTTGAAAGTTGAAAGTTGAAAGTTGAAGGTTGAAAATGGACTAATGCAGGAAAGGGTAAGAATTATTACAAACATCGAAAAGTCGAATAGCAAATGTCAAAAAGAAACATGCAAAAAGAAATAAACATCTTTGCGCCGGCTACGGTGGCTAATGTAGCTTGCGGGTTTGACGTGTTGGGCTTTGCCCTCAACAGTCCCGGAGACGAAATCAGTATTGCGCTCAACGGTAACGGCCGCCTCGAACTGCGTAACGAAACGCCCTATGACCTGCCGCTTTTTCCCGAAAAAAATGTTACCACTGTCGCCCTGAAATCCATGCTGGACGCGCTGCAAAGCGAGCAGGGCTTTACCATTACTTTCCTGTCGAAAATCATGCCCGGCAGCGGCGTAGGCTCCAGTGCAGCGAGTGCGGCAGCCGGCGTATTCGGCGCAAATGAACTGCTTGGCCGGCCATTTACGCGCAGGCAACTGGTTAAATTTGCCATGCAGGGCGAACGGGTTGCCAGCGGCTCGGCGCATGCCGACAATGTCGCGCCGGCGCTCATGGGCGGTTTTACGCTGGTGCGCAGCTATACGCCATTAGATATTATCCCTATTCCCCACCCGCCGATATATGCCGCTGTGGCGCATCCGCAAATCGAAGTACGCACCAGCGACAGCCGGAAAATTCTCCGAAAGGAAGTACCTATAAAGAAAGCCATAGAACAATGGGGCAATGTCGCCGGACTGGTCGCCGGGCTTTTCACCAGCGACTATGAACTCATCAGCCGTTCGCTGCACGATGTGATTGTAGAGCCGGTACGCGCATTGCTTATCCCCGAATTTTACGCTATCAAGCGGGCTGCCATGAAAGCGGGCGCGCTGGGATGCAGTATTTCGGGCAGCGGCCCCTCTATTTTCGCCTTATGCAAGGACGAAACCACCGCGCAAGAAGCCGC
>JAIROQ010000202.1 GCA_031257455.1 Prevotellaceae bacterium
GAGGGCTCCGGCGTACTTCCAGTAGCTACTGAAACCGTCCCCGGGGGCTTGGCGGGACTTTCGACACGAGCAACCGTCAGTAGCAGCACATTCCGTCCCTGACGGGACGACCGCA
Source organism: Prevotellaceae bacterium (assembly GCA_031257455.1). Lineage (GTDB taxonomy): Bacteria > Bacteroidota > Bacteroidia > Bacteroidales > UBA932 > JAIRKX01. The sequence goes on from JAIROQ010000202.1 coordinate 116, forward strand.
AACAGCTTGCGTTGGGGAGTAGATTTCTCCACTCCGCGCACTCGTTCCTCGTGCGCTCCGGTCGAAATGACGCGCGTGGAACGTCATTGCGAACGACGAGGAGTTGCGAGGTACGAAGCAAGCCGTGAAGCAATCCAGCGGCCTTTTCGTGTCGTTTGTCTGGATTGCTTCGCTCCGCTCGCAATGACGGCTTAGTTGAAAGTGGAGAGTGGAGAGTGGAAAATGGCGACAAGCGCACATCTCCACATTTTCACATTTCCAAATCTTCAAATTATTCATGATTTCTTATTTCTGATTTCTAATTTGCTGGCGCACCAGCCCAATCTTTAAATCTTTAAATCTTTAAATCTTTAAATCTTTTTATTTAGGCAACACATACGTCCAACCGTTATATGTACTAGTCCCGGCCGCGCAAGTATACGTTTGCGAGCAGGCGCTGTCAGAACAACAGTACACAGGATGATTGTTTGGGGCCGCGTTCGAACGGCGTACGGTAGCGCCGGTAGCATCGAGCCCGAACGCCACAGCGCGTGTAATATTCGCCGAGTAGTTCGCGTAGTTTTGCGAACCGAGAGATATATTCGTTCTATACGGTATAGTCGACCAGTCGAAGCAGTAGCCGCCGGCAGCCAAAGCGCCCGGCACGCAGCCGCAGACCGTGCACGTGCCGCCCGGACAACCCAACACGGCCGGGTCGGCTACCTCACCGGCTACCGCCAGCCGCGCGGCAGAGAGGCATTGCGTAGTCTCATTCCGCGCTTCGGCGTAATAAGTGTATGTGCCGATGGAAAGGTAAGCCGTATGCGTGGCCGAATTTTCAGTTAATGTGTTTCCGGCGGTCGCTTCCGTGTACCAGTCAATGGTACTCCCGCTTCCCGGCTCATTGACGGAAAATGCAATGTTGCCTTCCCCGCAAATAGCGTGGGCGCTGGCGCCGGTGGGGGTGGCGGGCAGGGCGTTCACCGTTATCGTGCCGGCATACGCGCCCGTGCAGCCGTACGCATTGGTTGCCGTAAACGTAAAGGGGGTATCGGCAGTCAATATATCGGTGGTGTATGTGTTCGCTTCGGTAGCAGTAGCTGCCGCGTGGCCGATTGTCCATGTATAGGTCATGGCGGAAGTCGTGCCGCCGCTGAGGGTAGCCGTCAGTGCAGCGGTATTGCCCGCGCAGAGGGTAGAGGCGGTTACCGTAGAAACGGCCGGCGTGGCGTCCGCGGGAACTATGCCGGCGGGGTTGCCGGTAGCATCGGTAAGGGAAGTAATGCAGGTGCCCGGCCCGAAGGTAGTGGCACTGGCGGCAAGGGCGGTACCGTTTACAATAAACGGCGGCTGGCCGTATAAATCGTACCCGCCATTACCGTTAGCGATTGCTTTTGGCGGGTAATCCAAAGCGTAGGCGCACCAGTTGAATTTATCCACGCCGCCAGCGAGGCTCAAGGTAGCGGTAATGTTCGCGCTGCCGCTGGAAGCCGAAACGTTCAGCCAAAAGCCGCGCTGCCCGGTAACAGTAGCGGCAGAGCCGTTACCGGAAGCGGACACGCTTGTAACAAGTGCGCGCGACCAGCTGCCCACCGTAGTGGCGTTTTCTACTTTGACGTAGTCGGTAATCACCCAGATTTGGTTGTTGTACGGTTGCGTTGTCCACGTCACGGTGAACGAGACCTGTTTTGTGGAATAATCTGCTTTCTCGTTCGACACGGAAACTTGTGCGAAGCCCGTTGTGCCCAAAAGGCAGACAGCGGTAAAGGTTAATAATTTTTTCATAGCAGTTTTTTTTTGTTGATTTGTTTAACTGTTGAACTGTTTATTTGTTTAGTGGCGCAAGCCAATCTTTAAATCTTTGAATTTTTAAATCTTTAAATCCTTTCAACATTCAAAATTGTTTTAAAAAACAGGCGACCGGCGGCCTCCGGGAGGAGGCGTGAGTGATAGGTGTTCTTTATCGTATGTCTGAATGTGTATCATCGCCGGTTACCTGTGAGTTGAAAATTGAAAATTGAAAGTTGAAAATGGCGACAAGCGCATCATTCAAAATTCAAAACTGCCAAAAGCGGCGGGTTCGTCATTGCCGGTGTAGTACTGCGGGCAGGCGGGTCGTAACGTGTCTGCGGCGTTTTCACTGCCCACTGCCGACTGCGAACTGCCCACTGCCGACTGCGGACTGTAAACTGCACTTGCGGCAAGCTCATTGTTGCCGGTGTAGTACACGGGCGGCTCGGGTTGCGTGGCAATAGCGGCGATGCTTATTGCCATTGCGAAAAAGAAAAAAATTGTTTTCATAATTACATTTGTTTATTGGTTGTTTATTGTTTGCTTAAAAAACAGGAATATTTTTCACTTATTTAATAATTCTACCATGTATTGCTATTTATTAGTAGTTCGTGTTTATTTCGAAAATATTCCTGTAACTTTCCACTTTTAATTTTTAACTTTTAACTTCTTTGCGGTTTCGGGATTGTTTTGCACTTAATTTATTTCCCCAAACAAACACTCTTCAAAACAATCCCATAGCCGCAGGCTCTTTCGCACTTTGGCAGCTTTTATTCGATATGTCTTGTTTCGGGAGAACTCTTTGCAGAGTGTTCGGGTATAAAATGCGAAACGTAAACTCGGCTTACTATTTATTGAGGTTCTGGAATACCTGACCAATTATAAGCAAAAATTCACGTTTCTCTCGCGGAGTTTTGCTTTTATTCAATCGGTCAAATGAAATTTTCCAGATTTCAATAAATAAAATAAAAGCGGTCAAAATGAAAAAGAGCGTAAAGATGGGTGCAAAGATAAAGAAATTTTTTAAAATGCAATAGGGTAAAGGAATTATTTTTTTTCCATAACTGTACACAGATAAAAAAAGATTACACAGAATGTATCTGTGTAATCTGAAACAGTTCTAAAATCAAATTTATAAACCCTTTGTTCGCCCTATCCCATGTAATCCCGAAATTTAATATGCCGTATTTTGCGGGTCGAAGTTCGTCCATCCGGCGAGCCAGTTGTCGGTAGCGGCAACGCTCTTGAATGCGCCGGCAAATCCGTTACCGGAAGCATTGAATCCGGCAGGCACGGTAAAGGATGCGTTGACGGCCGCACTGCCGGAAGCAGGCGCATAGTCGGCAAGGTTAAGTTCGCTCGCGGTAACCGGCGAATTGTTGCTGCCGGTCTTCAATACATGCCGGTGCGAAAAGGATGTTGTTCCGGCATCGGTAGCCGATGCGTCTGCGCTATATACGTCCGTCCATGTTTTGTTTTTGTCGCTGCCGAGTACCGGCACGGCGGCGGCGGTATTATCGTAAAGCGCGGCGGCGGCATTGTCGGTATATCCGCCGAAAACGGTGTTTTTAACGGCCGGCCGGCTGTCGGCTTCCGATTGGGTATTTTTCACGCTCTTGTCGTTTTCGATAATCAGCCCTACGGGAAATCCGGTAATAACCGCATTACTTAACGATATCCGGGAATTGCGGCGTATTTGCACGCCCGACTGGAATTGCCCCACCTTCGAGCCGTTGTTGGGGTCGAGCGTTCCGGCGTCAATGTATTTCCCGGCGCCGGCTTCGTTGATAAAACCGGCCGTAAGGGCGGGGCCTACCAATGTTACGTTGCAGAATTTCGCCGTAGTGTAAGGCGTTTTATCGTCCCCATCGGCATCGTTGTCCGATTCGAAGCCGTTGGACAGCGAGGTGTCGCCGATTTTCGGATGACGCACGCCCAGCAGGAACTGCAACAGGCCGCTGAACCCATTATCGGTATCAAAATCATCGTCCCAGCCGTGCCAGGCGACCAGGTGCGTGGCATTGACCGCGCCGCCGAACCATTCAAAACTGTCGTCATTGGAATAGGATACCTGTATGTGGTGAAATGTCGTGCCGCTGCCGACCGACCCCAGCGTGATGCCGTTAATCTCTTTGTCGGTGAGGAAGGGATAGCCGGCAAATTCCACGCGGCAGTAGGTAATGACGCCGGAATTGTCGGCATCGTCACTACCGCCGTGCCGCGAGCGCGGGCCGCCTTCGATTTGCATTTCGTTCTGGTTATTTTTCGCTTTCCCGCAAATAATAATCCCGCCCCAGTCGCCCGGCTTCCGTTGGCCGGCGGGCTTGTCGGACGTGAAGACCACCGGCTTTTCCGCCGTGCCTTCGATGTAAATTTTTGCGCCGCGTTCAATAATCAGCGATGAGCCTTTCACATTCGCATCTTCGCTCTTTCCTTTCAGCAGCGTGCCTGCCGGAATTTTCAGCGAAGAGCCGTCCGCAATATACACCCATCCGCGAATTACATATACATGGGAAGCATCCAGCACATAATCGCCTTTGGGCGGTTCAAATTCCTTGTCGCCATTCCCGATATAGCGAACATTGTTTTCCACGAACACCAGCCCGTCTTCATTGGAAGGATTGGTTTCATCGCCGTTGTTGTCTTTATTGCAACCGGCAAAACAGAAGGCTGCGAGAGCCATTAGAATTAAACATTTTTTCATAATCATTTTTTTATTTGGTGTTAAAATGTAGCGGATAAAGTAAGCAGGAAATTTCGTCCGGGATGATACGAGCGGGTGGTTTGCCGGCGTTCCTGCACAACGCCGGCGGCGTCCGTGAATTTGGGGTATTGCACCCATTCCACCGGCTCGGCGAAGATATCCCTCACTGCGCCCCGCAGTTCAAACGCTTTGCTCAAACGCACGGTAAGGGTGAAATCCACGAGATTTCGCGACTGCTCGTGCAAATCGGGAATATCGTTGTTGATACTGTCGCCGCCAACGCGCCCCAACCCGATGATGCGTTCCCCGATACGGTTGTAAAAAAGGCCGGCGCTCAACAGTCCGTTGGGCAAACGGTAGAACAGGCCGGCATTGATGATATAGGGCGATTGTCCCTGCATGGGGCGGTCATGGTTGCGGCTGTTTTCTTCAAAATGTACTTTACTGCCGACCAGCGTAACATTGAGCGTAGTCGTCCAGCCGGTCAGTCCGATGTCGTCAAGCGATTTCCGCGCATCTATTTCCACGCCGAAATTATTTGCGCCGACCGCATTGTCATAGGAATACTGGATTGCGCCGCCGGCTTCAAAGAAGGTCAATTCAATGGGGTTTTGAAAGCGTTTGAAAAAAAGCGCGAGGCTGATGATATCTTCCTCCGAAGGATACCATTCGTAGCGCACATCAAGGTTATGGATGGTCGCCTGCTTCAAATCGGGATTGCCGGAAAACAGGCTGAACAGGTCGAAATCGTAGTATGTCGAAGCCGTGAGTTCCCGCAGTTCCTGCCGGTTTACGCTGATGCCGTATGCCAGCCGCAACAGCGACCGGCGGGTAAGAGCATAGGAGGCATTGAATGACGGGAAAAAATTATTGTACGGATAATTGTCGTAACGTTTCTTGTCGGTAGCTATTTGCGTATAGGCCGTCATGCGGGTGGCGCAGTGTTCAAAGCGCACGCCCATGTAAAAGTGGAAACGGCGGAAAGGCAAATTCACGGCGGCATAACCGGCCAGCAGCCTGTTGGCGGCGTCGTAGTTGTCGGTATTATCCGTTTCGTCCCGTAGGTACATTTTGCCGGGTGCGCCCCAATATTCCGGCAACATCAGGCGGTCGGTGGGCAGCATTTCAAATCCGGCAGGCAGCGTATTGCCCGACAGATTCCATGTATAGGAAAAATTCCGCGTCCGGTACGACCGCACCGTATAAGCGCCATACGCGCCGGCTTTCAGCTCCGCCGGCTGCCCGTCCCATGCGACATTGATTTTGCGGACATAATTCACCGCGCCGGAAAACACCGATTCGTCCAGTGCGGTAAAGTAGCGCGAAATCTCGCTCCGGTCAACGGCATATTCATATATGCCGTTCGACTGGTCTTTCCGGCGTTCGACAATGCGGCGGTCGGGCTGGTAGCGGTTGGAGTAGGCATAGCCGAGATGCCAGGACAGGTCGTTCTTTTCCTCGTTGAAAAGATGCGTTCCCGACACTTGCCCGCTGTAGGACGTGCGGCTCTGGTAAGCATATTCTTCCTGCTGCTGTTCATAATATCCGCTGACGTTCCGCCATCCCTCGCGCCATGTGTAACGGCTACGCCCCAACTGGTTGAACAGGTTGCGAAATTCATAGCGGTGCACCGCGCCGTTCCTGCTTTTCGGGAAAAGCATAAAATTCGCCATGCCGCCCCATTTCACATCGTTGGTATAAAGCTGGTCGGTATAGTTGAAACGATATACCGGCGCATCGGTCGCCGCACTGTAAACCCCGAACTGCGCATTCTCCATATCGCGGACGGTTTTATTCGCATAACTGTAATTCAATGCCAGCGACAGCCCCATTTCCATACGTTCGCTCCGGCGGCTGCGGTTGAACGCCACATTCAGGCGCTGGTCCGGCAGGGGGATGACGGTTTGCACCGTCCAGTCGTTGTTAAAACCGGCATGGGTTACACGGTTAATTTCCGCCAAATTTGCGGAGAGGTCGTTGTTCATGCGCGAAGGCACGTTTTTCAGTTGCCGTACGCCACTGTCGAAGCCGAGCCAGTCGCTGCCGCTACCCCCGCCCTGCTTGAAATCCCTGAAATGCGTTTCCGAATGGATACCCGAGCCGTAGGACGCCTGTACACTGTTATTACCGGTAACGGCTTTGGTGCGGATTAACACAAATCCGCCGGCATAATCCGCCGGATATTCGGCAGCGGGCGTTTTTACAATCATCATATTGTCGATTTGCGAGCCGGGAATCATGTCGAACGAAAAAGCGCGTGCGTCCGCTTCCGCACTGGGCAGCGCCATGCCGTTTAACCAGGCGTTGCTGTACCGTTGCGCCAGCCCGCGAATAACCACAAAACGGTCGCCGATAATCGAGATGCCCGGAATCCGCTTGACCACCTCAGCCGCATCGCGGTCTTGCGTGCGGGCAATCGTCTGGGACGAAACGCCGCTCATCACCACAGACGCCGCCTTCATCGCCGACAACACCGCTATATCCGAATGGCGGCGGCGTACGGCGGTTACGGTCACTTCGCTGAGGCGCACATCGGCTGCCGTCATCTCGGCATTGACTTCAATGGTTTCGTTATCTTCCACCGCCACATTTTCAATCGACAGGGACTGGTAGGATATATAGGAGAAAACAAGCGTATAAACGCCTTTGGGCAGCCGCAGCGAATAATGACCGTCAGGGTCGGCGGCTACGCCTGTTCCGGCCACAAACACCGTAGCGCCCGGCAACGGCTCGCGCGTCTGCTGGTCAATGACCGTACCCGTGATGACAGCCGTTTGCGCCGACAATGTAGAAAAAGAAAAAGAAGCAGCAAGGAATAAAATACGCCGGAAGGTAATCATATAATATAGGTGTAAACAATTTTTATCCGGGTGCAAAGTAAGCGCATCCTGTTTACGAACAAGTGTCTATTTTATTACGAAATTATTCCATTTAGGAATTACGAATTAGGAATTGTGCAAATCAGTAGTAAAAACCTCGTATCAATTCAGGAAGAGAAACCTTATTTTTACCTTATTTAAAAAACAAAACAACCTTAGTAGCCACAATGATATATCCTCCCTATAACCTTATTACCTTATTCCATATTTAATAAGGCAATAAGGTTTGGGGGGCGTGTTGTTCAACGGCTACTAAGGTTGTTTTGTCAGGAAAATAAGGTGAAAATAAGGTTTTAAAGATGCATTTCTCCTGAATGCCGGCAAATACTGATTTAACTGCTGATGCGCATAAATTAGAAATTGAAACTTCTACGGGCTCCCGTAAGACCTCTACGGGCTCCCGTGAGACCCCTACGGGCTTCCGTGAGACCTCTACGGGCTTCCGTGAGACCTCTACGGGCTCCCGTGAGACCTCTACGGGCTTCAGTGAGACCTCTACGGGATACCGTAGAACCTTCACGGGATACCGTGAAACCTTCACGGGCTTCCGTGAAATCTCTACGGGACGCCGTTTTAAATTACCTGCGATTATTTCAGCGAGAAAGATACCGGAAGAATAAAGCGGACAGCTACCGGCTCTCCGTTGAGTTTACCGGGCGTCCATTTCGATTTCGACATGGCTTTCACAATGCGTATCGCTTCCGCATCCAGTAGCCGGTCAACGCTTTTTGTCACTTTTATATCATCCATTTTGCCATCAGCGAGGATAATAAATTCTACGACTACCCGTCCCTGTATATTCTTTTTTGCCGCTTCTATGGGATATTTCAGGTTGGCTCTGACAAACTCCGAGAGCTTGGCCACTCCGCCGGGGTATTCGGGTTGCACATCTACTGCGCCG
>JAIROQ010000207.1 GCA_031257455.1 Prevotellaceae bacterium
TTAAATCTTTAATTTTTTTTTATTACCTTTGCCGACCGAAAGAAAAAGGAGGTGTAAGTGACACCATGATTATAGTACAAATAAAAGAAGGCGAAAATATCGAACGGGCGCTGAAAAAATTTAAGCGTAAGTTTGAAAAAACAGGCGTCATCCGTGAATTACGCGGGCGCAAAGTTTTTGAGAAGAAATCCGTAAAACGCCGCGATGAAATTAAACGCGCCGTTTATCGCCAACGTTTGCAGTCGGAAGAAGAATAATTTTCTCCATACCATAAGAACCGGAAAGTCGATTTATTTGCGCTTTCCGGTTTTTTTTTTTATTTTAGCGGTGAAAAACCATAGTAAATGTTGCAACTGTTCATCAACTTCCTGCGCTACGAAAAGCGTTACTCCGAGCGGACAATAAGCATTTATAGCGGCGCTATCCGGCATTTTTTCGACCATGCAGCCGTCCATGAAGGCGATAAGCAGGCATTGGCCTCGCTGACGGCGCAAGAAGTACGTTCATGGATGTCCGGTTTGCTCAAAAACCGGCTGGCTACGCGTACGGTCAATTTACAGCTTTCGGCATTAAACCGGTTTTTCAAATTTCTATTGAAAGAAAAAGTCCTTGAAAAAAACCCGATGCAAAAAATCCTACGCCCGAAAACAAGCAAGCGGTTACCTGAATTTTTTTCAGCCGCAGCATTGAACAATTTCCTCAATAGCGACCTCGCCGGAGACGATTATATCAACGTCCGGGACAGGATGATTATTGACCTGTTTTATACCACCGGTATCCGCCGCGCCGAATTGATAGCCCTGCGCCCGGCCGATATTCATATTTCGGGCGCGGAAGCAGTGCTGCGCGTTACCGGCAAAGGCGACAAGCAGCGCGAAACGCCGCTTACCGGAAAAATGGCGATGCAGTTGCAACAATATTTAAGTTTGCGGCAAGCGGCTTTCCCGGACTTGGCTGCCAACGACCGCCTCTTTGTAACCGGAAAAGGAAAACCGTTGTATCCACAAGCGATAAACTGTCTGGTGCGCGACCGGCTGGCCAACCAACAGGGTTTTACAGGAAAGAAAAGCCCGCATGTCTTGCGCCATTCGCTGGCTACGCATTTATTGAATAACGGCGCGGATATTATGAGTATAAAGGAAACATTGGGACATTCGAGCCTCGCCGCTACGCAGGTTTATACGCACAATTCGTTTGCCAAATTAAAAAAAGTATATACGAAAGCGCACCCGAGAGCGAATGACAGCAAGCAGCAGGCAATGGACAGGGTAAAAACTAAAATAAAAAATAGCGAGGATGGAAACCGGTATTTCAATAATCGCATCAATCAATAATAAACATTTTTAATTAAGGAGGCAAATTATGGAAGTACGTGTACAATCGGTAAAATTTGACGCCGACCACAAACTGGTAGATTTTGCTACCAAAAAAGTAAAAAAGTTAGACCGTTTTTTTGACGGCATTATCGCTGCAGAGGTTACCATGAGCCTTACGCCGGACCATGATAACAAAAAAATAGCCGTCCGGCTGGAAATTCCCGGCTATGATTTACGCACCGAGAAACAGTGCAGAACATTTGAAGAAGCCGTGCGTCAATGCGTGGATGTGCTGAAAATTCAATTGAAGAAAGCCAAAGAAAAAATGCGCGGGCAATAAAAAATCAGGGTTTGTGTATTTATCAGGCAGGGAAGAAAATGTTTTCTTCCCTGTTTCATTTTGCGGACGGGTATGCGTCATGGCGAATATCCCCAAGCAAACCGCCGGCATGAGCTGCTTATATTATAACAGGCAAGTCTATGCCCCGAGAGATATTGGGCGCGTTTTTATATTGTATCCCGGTTAGCCATAATCCTTTTGCGGGCACGGAGCTGCCGGCCGCGCAACGGTTTTTCCGGGTTATAATATGGCGCAGGTCATCGCGGGTAATTTTTCCGCGCCCCACGTCAATCAACGTTCCCACGATAGCGCGTACCATATTGCGCAGGAAGCGGTCGGCGGAAATAGTAAATTCCAGTCCACCGGCAGTGGCTTCCCACCGGGCTTGTATGATGCGGCAACGGTTGGTTTTGCTTTGTCCGTGCAATTTGGCAAAACTGGTGAAATCGGTGTACTCAAACAGTAATTGCGCTGCGTCATTCATCGCCGCTACATTCAATTCAAAAGGAAAAAATGCCGCAAATTCCGTGTTGAATGGATTTTTTTCCGTGCTTATATAATATTTGTAAGTACGCTGCACGGCATCGAAACGGGCATGCGCGGTAGCTTCCACGTGCAGAATGTCGTGGATGCAAATGTCGCCGGGAAGTATGCAGTTGAGTTTGTACAGGGTTTGTGCCGTACCGTTGGCAGCGACATACAGTTCGTATTGCCCGCTATCGAAATGCGCCACAAAGTAGCTTGCGTGTACGCCTGTATCAGTACGGCCGGCGCCGGTAGTTTCGATTTTTTCGTTCAGCAACAGCGAAAGCGCCCGGTTTACCTCGCCCTGTACCGTACGGGCATTGGCCTGCATTTGCCACCCATGATAATTTGTTCCCTTATAGGATAAATAAATGAAATATCGCATTACCTTTTGACTGTTTCGAAGCTCATTGTTAACATCCGGTAACTTGTTTCCGTCCAAAAAAATTTGTATTTTCGCAACTCTTTTTTATCATTAAACTATTGTATAATTTTTTAGTCATAACAAACGTAAAATAAAACCACAAAAATAAACATTTATATGGGAAAAGCAAACATTAAAGAACTAAACGACCGGATTCAACAGGAAAGCGCCTTTGTGGACATCATCAATATGGAGATGCACAAGGTGATTGTTGGCCAAAAAAACCTTATCGATAACCTGCTGATCGGCCTGCTTGCCAATGGGCATATCCTGCTGGAAGGCGTGCCGGGACTGGCAAAGACACTTGCCATAAATACGCTGGCCAGTATTGTCGATGCACAATTCAGCCGTATCCAATTCACGCCCGACCTGCT
>JAIROQ010000002.1 GCA_031257455.1 Prevotellaceae bacterium
GCGTCAGCTTAAATCTTTAAATCTTTAAATCTTTAAATCTTTAAATTATTCCGCAGCAGGCAATACTACTAATCATTAACTGCTGATAACGCTATTCGTATCCGAATTGCTTCAATTTTTGTGCATCTTCGCGCCAGTGGGGATTGACTTTTACGAATAATTTCAAGTGAACGGTTTTCTCAAAGAAGTTTTCCATGTCTTTGCGGGCTTGTATGCCTAAGCGTTTGAGGGCTGCCCCGCCGCGCCCGATAATAATGCCCTTTTGCGAATCGCGCATTACATGGATAATCGCTTCGAGGTGGTACTGGTTACCGGTTTCCTTGAATTGCGTGATGGTAACTTCCGTAGAATAGGGGATTTCTTTGTCGTAATTCAAGAGGATTTTTTCACGGATGATTTCCGATGCAAAAAACCGCAGGTTGCGGTCGGTAAACGTATCCCTGCCGTAATAGGCGGGGGCTTCGGGAAGCAATGCCACTACCTGTTTCAGGATATTGTCGATATTGAATTTCTCTTTTGCCGATGCGGGAAAGAGGCGGGCTTGGGGCAGGGCTGTTTTCCAGTTCGCCGCCATTATTTCCAATTGTTCCGGCGTGGTCAAGTCGATTTTATTAATCACCAATATCACGGGAATGGTCAGTTGTTGCAGGCGGGCAAGGTAGGCGGCGTGTTTATCGAATGTTTCCACCACGTCTGTAACGTAGAGGATAATATCCGCATCGCCGATGGCGGTATTTACAAAGCGCATCATACTTTCTTGCAGTCTGTAGTGCGGTTGCAGGATGCCCGGCGTGTCGGAAAAGACTATCTGGAAATTGTCGCCGTTCACGATACCCATAATGCGGTGGCGCGTAGTTTGGGCTTTTGCCGTAATAATCGAGAGCTTCTCGCCGACAAGGGCATTCATCAAAGTGGATTTTCCCACATTCGGATTACCGATAATATTCACAAAGCCCGAGCGCATGGAGAATTAAGAATTAAAAATTAGGAATTACTTTTGTTTAGTGCGCTTACCGCCATCATCACATCATCACATCACCACATCACCACATCACCACATCATTCATACGCTCCCATGCGGAGGATGTTTATTTCTTTTTCGGTAAGGAACCGCCATTGCCCGCGTTTCAGGTTTTTCTTGGTAAGTCCGGCGAAATAGACGCGGTCAAGCGTTTTCACCTGGTAGTTCAAGGCTTCAAACATGCGCCGCACTACGCGATTGCGCCCGGAATGAATTTCCAAACCCACTTCCGATTTTTCGCCATCCACGTAAGCGATTTCGTCCACTTGCATCATACCGTCTTCCAGTTCGACTCCATCCACGAGTTTGCGCAGGTCGGCTACCTTTACGTTGCGGTTGAGGCGCACATGGTATATTTTCTTTTTGCTGTATGACGGATGCGTTAATTGTTCGCACAGCTCGCCGTCATTGGTGAGCAGGAGTACGCCGGTGGTGTTCCTGTCCAGCCGCCCGACCGGGAAAATACGTTGCGGGCATTTGTCCCCTATCAGGTCCAGTACGGTTCTGCCGGCGTGCGGGTCATCGGTGGTGGTAACAAAATCTTTCGGTTTATTCAGCACGATATAGACTTTCATTTCGCCTTTGACGCGCTCTCCGTTGAAGCGGACGTCATCGCCGGGCTTGACTTTCACCCCGAGTTCCGTAACCACTTGCCCATTGATGGAGACCAGGCCGGCAGTGATATAATTGTCGGCTTCGCGGCGGGAACAAATGCCGGAATTGGCAATGTATTTATTCAGCCGCGTTTCTTCGTTATGGTGTTCCTGTGGGGTTTTAGCGGAGGGCGCCTTTTTAACGCCTGCCGGTTTGGCGGCATAGGTCCTTTTGGGTTTGTCGAAAGGGCGGTTATCGTTCTGCCGGAAGCCGGCCTTTTTTGCGGGCGCATCCTCGCGGCGCGGACGGCCACGATAGGGTTTTCCGGCATTATCGCGAGAAGAACGGGACGGGCGTTTGTCATCGTCATTTTGCCGACGGCGCGGGCGGGCGTCTGCCTCGTCATCGCGGCGCGGACGGCCACGATAGGGCTTTCCGGCATTATCGCGAAAAGAACGGGCGGGACGCTTTTCATCGTCATTTTGCCGGCGGCGCGGGCGGGCGTCCGTATCGTCATCGCGGTACGGACGGCGGGAGCGGCTGCCGGTTTCTTTTTTTGTAAAACGGGAATTGCTGGAGCTGTTACCGGTCTGTGCAGGTTTCCGCCCATACGATTTCTTGGGTGTTCTATTATTCATTATTTATGGATTTACGATTTTACGAATGTCTTGCTGGTGTTTTTTCCGCTACGGGCGCATTAAGAAAAGCATTTATCTTCGGGCAACAGGGGATGTTCGCCGACTGCCAAAAGTGGCGGCAACTGGTAGCCTTTGAAAGCCACCCGCGCTTTCTGTTGCACGATACGTGTGACCAATGTTTCTTCAAAACCCTGTTCCACCAGCGCCGCCGGTGATTGCCGTTCTTCGACCAGCCCGTGCAGGATGGGGTCTAAGACGTCATAAGGCGGAATGGAGTCGCTGTCTTTCTGTCCGGGATGCAGCTCTGCCGAAGGCTCTTTGGAGAGCGTGTTTTTCGGGATAATTTCATGGTGGCGGTTAATGTAGCGCGCTACTTCATAGACTTGCGTTTTATATACATCGCCAATCACCATGAGCGCGCCGATGAGGTCGCCATACAGCGTGCCATAGCCCATCGCCAGTTCGCTTTTATTGGATGTATTCAGCGCCAGACTTCCGTATTTGTTGGAAACCGCCATGAGCAAGACCGCGCGGATACGCGCCTGTAAATTTTCTTCGGTCACATCCGGCGTTTTATGATGCCCGAATACCGGCGTCAGTTCTTTGATGAACGCGTTGTAAATAGATTCTATGGGCGTCAGGTGGACGGTTATTCCCAAATTTTCCGCCAGCTGCACCGCATCCGTTACCGAATGTACGGTAGAATGCTGCGAGGGCATGATAAGTCCCGATACGTTGTCGCTTCCCAGCGTTTCTACGGCCAACGCCGCTACCAGAGATGAATCAATGCCGCCCGAAAGGCCTATGACAGCCGTGCTTTTCCCGTTTTCCGAAAAAAATTTCGACAGGCCGCAGCATAATTTTTTGTGTATGGTTTCTGCTGTCATCATTACATTATAAAGCTACCGCTAATGGATTTGTAATTATAAATTTTGTCCAGTACGTCTGCAATAAGTTCGGCTACCGACAGTACTTTTATTTTCGCCGTATCTACGCCCGCGCCGCTTTTCAGGGGGATAGTATCGGTAACTATCATTTCTTTCAACGCCGATTTGGCAATACGTTCGTATGCCGGCCCCGATAATATCGGATGCGTGGCTACGGCGCGGACGCTCAATGCGCCTTTCGCCATAAGCATATCCGCGCCTTTCGCGAGCGTGCCGGCAGTGTCCACCATATCGTCCAGAATGATGATATTGCGCCCTTCGACTTCGCCGATGGCGGTCATTTCGCCCACGACATTGGCTTTTTCGCGCGATTTATGGCATATAATCATGGGGCATTGCAGCAGGCGTGCATACGCATTGGCGCGTTTAGCGCCGCCCATATCCGGCGCGGCGATGGATAAATTTTCCAGTTGCAGGTTTTTGATATACGGGAGGAAAATAGAGCTGGCATACACATGGTCCACCGGCATATCGAAAAAGCCCTGTATCTGGTCGGCATGTAAATCCATTGTCATCACGCGGTCGCAGCCGGCGGCCTGCATCAGGTTGGCCACTAATTTGGCGCCTATGGATACGCGCGGACGATCTTTGCGGTCTTGCCGCGCCCAACCGAAATAGGGCATCACCGCGATGACCTTGTAAGCCGAAGCGCGCCGGGCGGCGTCAATCATCAACAGCAATTCAAATAAATTATCCACCGGCGGGAAAGTCGATTGGATGATGAATACCGTACAGCCGCGAACGCTTTCATCGAAGGCCGGCTGGAATTCGCCATCGCTGAAATCCGTTACAGACGATTTGCCGAGTTCTATGCCCAGCGAGCAGGCAATACGTTGTGCCAGATAGCTGGAACCGCGTCCCGAAAAAATCTTTATCTGATGTGATGAGTGCATAATGGGATATAAATTTTCTGTAAAAGTACTACTTTCCCTCGAATTGGTAAAATATAATTTGCAGATGCGTTATTTAAAGATTTAAAAATTCAAAGATTTAAAGATTTAAGTTGTGGCCACTGCGCTTGTCTCCACTCTCCACTCTCAATTCTCAACTAAGTCGTCATTTCGACCGGAGCGCACGAGGAATCCCTCGACTTCGCTCCGCTCCGCTCGGAATGACGAGGAAGCAATGAACAGTGAATAGTGAACAATGAACAATGGCGTTTCGCTTAATGCATAACTAAAAAAAATAAAAAATTGCAAAAATATTTGCAATTAAAAAATATTGTTTTATATTTGCGGCGTTATTACATGGTCTTTGAAATAGGATATGTAAAAATATCGCTTTAACTTTTATTCTA
>JAIROQ010000026.1 GCA_031257455.1 Prevotellaceae bacterium
GTAGGTGTCGCGCGGGTCAAGGATTTTCGGATCTACGCCCGGCAAGGCGGTAGGCGTTTCAAAATCGAAGAACGGGATTTTCTTTGTGGGCGCTTTGTCAATCGAGCCGTCAAGAATGGCGTCGATAATGCCGCGCGTATCTTTAATAGAGATACGTTTGCCGCTACCGTTCCAGCCGGTATTTACCAGATAGGCTTTTGCGCCGGATTGTTTCATTTTCTTTACCAGTTCTTCGCCATACTTTGTGGGGTGCAACGACAGGAACGCCGCGCCGAAACAGGCCGAGAACGTAGGAGTCGGCTCGGTGATACCGCGTTCGGTGCCGGCGAGTTTAGCCGTAAATCCCGACAGGAAATAATACTGCGTCTGTTCCGGCGTCAGGATGGACACCGGCGGCAATACGCCGAACGCATCCGCCGACAGGAAAATTACTTTTTCGGCAGGCCCTGCCTTTGAAACCGGTTTGACAATATTTTTAATATGGTAAATCGGATAGGAAACGCGGGTGTTTTCGGTAACCGATTTATCGTTGAAGTCAATTTTTCCATTGGCGTCCACCGTTACGTTTTCCAGCAAGGCGTCGCGCTTAATCGCGTCATAGATGTCCGGCTCGGCTTCTTTGCTCAGGTTTATTACTTTTGCATAGCAACCGCCTTCAAAGTTGAATACGCCGTCATTATCCCAGCCGTGTTCGTCATCGCCAATCAGCAGGCGTTTCGGGTCGGTGGAAAGGGTCGTTTTGCCTGTTCCCGACAGGCCGAAGAATACAGCCGTGTTTTTTCCCTGCAAGTCGGTATTCGCCGAACAGTGCATCGAAGCGATGCCCTGCAACGGAAGCAGGTAGTTCATGTAAGAAAACATGCCTTTTTTCATTTCGCCGCCATACCATGTGTTGAGGATAATTTGTATTTTCTCGGTCAAGTTGAATACGACCGCTGTTTCGGAGTTCAAGCCAAGTTCCTTGAAGTTTTCCACTTTTGCTTTCGATGCGTTGATTACTACGAAATCCGGTTCGCCATAATTTTCCAATTCGGCGGCTGACGGGCGAATGAACATGTTTGCCACGAAATGCGCCTGCCATGCCACTTCCATAATGAAGCGGATTTTCAGACGCGTATTTTCATTAGCCCCGCAAAACGTATCAACGACATACAGGCGTTTGTCCGAAAGTTGTTTCACGGCAAGGTTTTTCAAGGCTTTCCATGCTTCCGGCGTAACCGGTTTGTTGTCGTTCTTGTACGCATCGGACGTCCACCATACGGTATCGCGGGTGGTGTCATCCAGCACAAAGAATTTATCTTTGGGAGAGCGGCCGGTATATACGCCGGTCATTACGTTTACCGCTCCCAGTTCCGTTACCTGCCCCTTTTCAAAACCTTCGTTGCGGGGGTCTGTTTCCGCTTTAAAAAGCGTTTCAAACGAGGGATTGTAGATAATTTCCTTTACCCCCGTAATTCCATACTTTGTTAAATCAATGTTTGCCATAGTTTTTATTTTGTATTAGTAATTAAATTTCCTGTTTTTTCAGAACGCGCAAAGGTACATATTTTTTTTGATTTTTATTTATGCGTATTGGATTTTAAAACCAGTTCCTTATAATCCGCCATTTCATCTACAAGCATGTAGTTGTTTTGCTCCTTGGTGAAACGGTAAAAGAGATGCTGCTGCCCGTTGGTAATTAACAGATACGGCACTTTCAAGACTAAATTGTAGCGGGCAATTTGCTCGCATATTTCTTGTGTGATTTTTACGTCAGGCGCTTTGCATTCGGCTATCAACAGGGGTTTCAGGTAGCGGTCGTAAGCCACTATATCGGCCCGGTAAGTGTGCCTGAGGTAAGGGACGGGGACTTCCACCTGCAATAATCCGCTGGGGAATTTTTTGACAGCCGTCAAGTAATGCAATAATTGCTGGCGCACCAGTTCTTCCGGCATAAGCGCCACAAATTTTTTTCGGACAACATCATAAATTTCCTGTTTCCCATTGGTTATCCGCACGCGTGGAATAAAGTTCTCCATAGTCGTTCTTTAAAAAGTACAAATGTACATACTTTTTTGGAATAATTTTTTTTGTATGGATAAAAACAGTATCTTTGCAGTCCCGAAACCGGTACCATGGCCGAGGGGTTAGGCAGCGGTCTGCAAAACCGCGTACAGCAGTTCGAATCTGCTTGGTACCTCGAACAGATACCCGGAAGCCTTGAAAATTATTTTTCAAGGCTTTTGATTTTTTAACTCTCCGTTCTCAACGGGCAATATTAAACGTAACCGTTTTTTTAGTTACCGAAATAATTACTACCTTTGCATCGGAAATTATTTGGCCTCGTAGTTCAGTTGAATAGAACGTCAGATTCCGGTTCTGAAAGTCGGGGGTTTGAATCCCTCCGGGGTCACTAAAAAGTAAAATTAATTATGACGAAACATTTACTATTCATTATCGCATGGAGTGTGCTTTCCTTTTTCTTCCGTCCGGCGGCAGCGCAGGAAAGCAATTTATTGCATTTCATGAATACCACGCCGCAAGCATTGCGCAGTAATCCTGCCAATTTTCCGGATTCCATGGAAATGTATTTCGGCGTTCCGTTTTTAGCGAATATCAGCGTGGGGGTGGGAAGTCCGCTGGCATGGTCTGATATTTTCATTCATCGCCGCGATTCCCTGTTCTTCAATCGCAATCTCGCAAGCGTCATGCCGGATAACAGCCATATTACGGCGGATTTCAATTACGATATTTTTACTTTCGGGAAACGCTTCAATAATAAACATTACCTTACAGCCGGCCTCACGGTGAAAGGCTACGGGGACGCCGGCCTCCCGAAAGACATTGTGAGCTTGCTGGTCAACGGCAATGCGGCATTTACCAAAAAACCGCTGGTACTGGACGCCTCGTTTTTCGGCATCACTTACGGCGAACTGGCCATCGGATATGGATACCATATTAATAAGCACTGGACAGTAAGCGGGCGCGTAAAACTGCTGGGCGGCATAGCGAGCGCTTACAGCGAATCATTAAAAGCGACACTGACGACCAACGAAAGTACTTACGAAATGACGGGGACAACGGATATTTTGTTCAAAACGGCGCAGGGGAATATTTTTGACAATCTCGGCGTGGGCATGGACGCCGGCGTATATCTCAAAACGCCGAAAGGGCTGGAATTCGGATTGAGTTTTATTGACTGGGGCTTCATTCGCTGGAATTCCAGCGTTACCGAACACAGGGGCGTGAAAAACGACCAGTCCATTTCCTTCTCCGGCATTACCGATATTTCTTCCGGCGGCGATGTGATGAAAACGTTCCTCGATACGCTGAAACACCAGCTTGATTTGGAAGAACGCGCCGGCAAAGCGTTTCAAACGGTCTTGCCCGGACGCCTGTTCTTTTCGGCGGCCTATAACTTCTCGCCGAACGACCGGGTAGGCCTTTTATTCCGAACGGACGTCCTGCAACATTTTTCCCGCAGCGGCATCGCCATTATGTATAACCGGTTAATCAGCGACTGGTTTTCGGTATCGGCCGGCAATAATTTTATCTTTGACATGGGGGCGTTCAATCCGGGAATAGCCATGAATTTTTGCGCTTCTACCTTTCAATTTTATATCAATATAGAAAATTTCCGGTCGTTCCGCCTCCGCGATATGGACGGCATCAGGCTGCAACTCGGTATGGCCATTGCTTTATATTAAGCCCTTTTTACCTATGCTGGACACACTGTTCAATTATCCATACCTGCCTTTTTTAGTCTTCTTTGCCCGCATCTGCGATGTAACACTGGGTACATTGCGCATTATTTTTATATCCAAAGGCAAAAAATACCTTGCGCCGCTGGTGGGTTTCCTTGAAGTATTTATCTGGATTGTGGTTATCAGCCGCATTCTCGAAGCGTCAAACGATTTGATTTGTTACCTCGCTTACGCGGGAGGCTACGCCGCCGGCAGCTTCATCGGAATGCACGTGGAGGAACGGCTGGCTATCGGCACGCTGCTCATTAGCGTATTCACGAAAAAAGACGGGAAACAGCTGGTCGCCCACCTGAACCATGCCGGCTATGGCGCTACTATCAACAAAGGCGAAGGAATGGAAGGGGAAGTAAACGTGGTGCAGACAGTCGTAAACCGGAAGAAGTCGGACAGGGTACTGCAAATTATTACACAGTTCGACCCGAAAGTATTTCATGTCATATCCGACGTCCGCACGGTGCAACACGGTATTTTCCCGGTCGAAGCAGGCTTCCTGCGCCGCTGGCGGGTGGGAAAGTGATTTGTTGAGTTGTTGAGTTGTTGAACTGTTGAGTTGTTGAACTGTTTATTGGCTGGCGCGTCAGCAAATTAGAAATTAGAAATTAGAAATAAGTAATAAGAAATGAATAGCTATCTGTCCTCACCCCCCGACCCCCTCTCCCGATGGAGAGGGGGAGTTGTGCCAAAGGCGCAGGCTGTGGAAAAGGGGAAGTTTCTACCCCTTACCCCCGAAAAGCCCTTCGCCCCACTGCTCCCCTCTCCTTCAGGAGAGGGGCCGGGGGTGAGGACGGCTTGCATGATGATTTTTACCCTGCCAATGCGGATGTCCGCAGGGCCAATGCGGACGTCCGCACTGACGATGCGGATGTCCGCACTGACGATGCGGATGTCCGCACTGACGATGCGGACGTCCGCACTGACGATGCGGACGTCCGCACTGACGATGCGGACGTCCGCACTGCCAATGCGGACGTCCGCAGGGCATCGGAAATTAGAAATTAGAAATCAAAAATTAGAAATAATAAATCAAAAATAATAAATCAAACATTAAAAATAAACAACATGAAAAGAATTTACCAATTTTTACTTGGCGGGGCGATGGCCGGCGGGCTGTTCGTGTCCTGCTTTGATGCAAGGGATTTCGATTTCGACAAACTGAACTACGATAACCTGCATCCGCAATTCCATCTGCCCCTGTTGTCGGATACCCTGTATATAACTGACGCTATCGATGGAGACAGTTTTCAGTTTGATGACAACGGGCAGGGATATTTTACATTTGACGTCGGCGATATTGAGATGCCGAAAGTAACCGAGATTTTTACGCTGCCCGGACAACAATTGGGATTGGATATGCCCATATCGCTGCCAAATACCGGTAATACGGGTATATCCATTCCAATTCCGGCATTTGAAAAAAACGGCGAAGAAAGCGTACCGCTTACTTTTGGCGATAGGGAGGATGTCAAACTGGATAGCGTTACTTTTGCAGGCGGGACAATACGTCTGACGAATAAATATTCGTTTGCGGGGGGCGGTACGCTGACGGTTACCGTTCCCGGATTGAAAAACAGCGCCAGTCAATCTTTTTCCAGAAGCATTATTGTTACAGGAACAGCGCCGCAAACAATACCCCTGAGCGGTTATACCCTTACTCCCGACAATAACGGTAAACTGGCCATACAATGGCATTACAGGACGAATGGTTTTACACTGTCTTCCTCCATGACCCAAATAAATCTGGGTTTTGATTTGTCCCTTTCCGATATTGCTATCCGCGAAGCGCGCGGCTATTTCGGCAAACATACGGAGTACGCCAGACAGACAATAGACATCGGCGATTTCGATGAAATCGGCGGTTCATGGGCGTTGAAAGAAGCCGCTATCGCACTGGAAATACAAAATTCCATCCGGCTGCCCCTGCGTGTCGTGATTGACACGATAAGGTCTTATACCAATACGGCGCCGGGTGCGCGGCCGGCAGCAGAAAAAGTCAGGATAGACAGCCTGAACTTGAAAGAGACCGGTCTTACGCGCGATACCCTGACCATACCGGGAGAGGTCATCAGCGTATTGCCGAAAAAGATGGATGTAGTGATAAAAGTACAGTCGAACCCGGAGGGGAACCCGAAGGAGAAACCTGCGGAGAATGTCATCAGTAATACAGACCATGCTTCGGCAACCGCCAAGGTACTGGTGCCGCTAAAAATAAAAGATGTGAATATAGCGCTCACCGATACGGTCGATCTGGATGTATCCGACCTGTCGTTCGACAATCTCGGGCTGCTGCTGAATGTCAGGAACAGCCTGCCGCTCGGCGTGAAACTGCAATGCACCTTATTGCAAAAAGGCGCATCCCTGGGCGAACTTTTTGATACGCCGGTGGAAATTCCTGCCGGGAACGTTACAACTGACGGAAACGGCGAAAGCAAAGTAACCGCGCCCTCCGAAACGCATAAATTCATTGAAACCAAAAAAGGCATGGCGGAAAAATTGAAAAATGCGGACAAAATAGCCGTTTCCTTCACCGCCTTTACCGGCAATACCGGTAACACTTATGTGCGCATCACGAAAGACGATTACGTATCGCTGAAAATAGGCCTGAGCGCAGGCATCAACGTGGGCGATTTAAAAGAGAAACTTTAATACCAATAACATGAAATATATTTATACCTTTTTAACAGCTGTTATACTCGGCGTGTCGCTCCATCCGGCGGCGGCACAGGAAAGTACATTGATGAGTTTTATGCGTCAATCGCCGCAGGCATTGCGCACCAATCCTGCCGGCTTGTCCGATTCCGTCCGGTGGTTTATGGGCATTCCCTTCCTCTTCTCCCATCTGGGTATCGACCTCGATGCGGGCATTGCCTATGGAGACGCTATTCAACGGAACGCTGACAATTCATTACAGATAAATCCCAAAATAGCAGACAAGATTGCCGACGCCCGCACGATGTTTAATTTTAACTATGAACTCCTCTCTTTCGGGTTCCGTTTCCAGAAAAAGCACATGATTACCTTGTCGCTGTCGGCCGTTGCAGACGCCAGCTTCCTGCTGCCCGGCGAACTGGCGACATTAGTGGTCAAAGGCAATACTCCCGGCGAATCGCTGTCCATCACTTCGGAAATAAATGCCGCAGCCTATGTCGAAGCGGCGCTGGGCTATTCTTTTACTGTCAACAAAAACTGGAAAGCCGGCCTGCGGGTCAAATACCTGCAAGGCGGGGCAAATGTTTTCGGGAAAAACCTCCATGCCACCATCAATACCGACCCCAATGACTACAAAATGACGCTGACCGCCGATGCGCAGGCGAATGTAGCCTATGTGGACGCAGTGGAATCGGCTTTGGATAACTCCGGCATGGCTTTCGATGCAGGTATTTATTACAACACCCCTGTACCGGGACTTAGCGTGGGCGTGAGCATGGTTGACTGGGGCTGGATTGAATGGACGGCAAACCCCAAAATCTATGAAGCAAAAATGCAGGACGGCAACTTTGAATTTGCCGGCCTCACCAGCCTTGATGACGATTTTGACCGGATTATCGACACCCTGACAAATGTATTTGATTTCAAAGACCGCAACGGGAAAGCCTACAGCACTCCGCTTCCGGGAAAAATTTACGTAAGCGCGGCCTACAACCTCACGAAAAACGATAAATTCGGCTTCCTTTTCAGCACGCGGGCATTGGACAGTTTCTCGCGCACTACCTTTACGCTGATGTATAACCGTTCGGTAGGGAACTGGTTTTCCGTGTCGGTAGGGAACAATTTTATGACGACTAAAATCTTTAACCCGAGCATTGCGCTTAACCTGCGTGGCGGCGCATTCCAGTTTTACGTAGCGGCGGAAAACATCTCTTCATTCAATCCCGCCCGCACCCGCACAGCGAATATACAGTTCGGAATGAATTTGACGTTTATGAATAAAAAGGCGAAAAAACAGGAATAAGGCAGGCATAAGTATAAACTTCTCGATGCCCAGCCCCCTTGACTTCCATATTCAAGGGGGCTGGGTGTTGTTATACCGGTTGTTCAGGCAGACGCTATTGCATGAAGCCACGCATTGAAACGGGGACATTTGCTGCGGATAACCGGCAAACCGATTGCCTCCGCAAGGATGTTTCCGTATGACACTTTGGAATATCCTTTAATGATGCGCTGCAAGCGTTTTGAGGGTGCATTTTGCGGCGTATCGTTTATCAGCTCCGGGTTGGGGAAAGTGTCTAATG
Organism: Prevotellaceae bacterium; assembly: GCA_031257455.1. Lineage (GTDB taxonomy): Bacteria > Bacteroidota > Bacteroidia > Bacteroidales > UBA932 > JAIRKX01. The sequence continues at coordinate 7,973 of JAIROQ010000026.1, forward strand.
TTTTTTGGAGTTCCTCCATTCCGACTAATTCTTCGTTGGTGAATTGCCGGCGAAATACTGTCACATTGTTGAACAATAATCCTTCAAATTCATGTAACTGTATATAGGGAATAAAACGATAGCGTAATGACCCCTCTATGGCTTCTTTCATCTGTTGCTCTAAAAATGCCATGCGCTCGTTTTTATCCGTTTTTGCAAGCGATTTTTTCCATGCCGGGAAACCATGCTTTTCATTTATTCCATAATAATCTATCAACAACGATACATAACTGTCGGCATCCTGTTTCAATTGATTTTCTATTTGTCTTTTCAAACTCTCCCAACGTACAATACCCCCATTACTTTTAGCGATAAGCGTTGCCCGGATATATATTTGTTTAGGGGCAAAACAAGGAGACAGGATTTTATTGCAAAACTCCTGTTCAGTGGGGCCTTCGCATATAATGATTATCCGCTTCATGCTTATTTGTAATTAGGTTGTCCGGTGGCAATAATGCCTTTTTTCCAGAGGTCGTCAATGGCATAATCTTCCAACCAAATAGAAAGTTCTTCGGAGTTTAGCCGTTTGAGTACCGTTTCGCCTTTTTCCCGGTCGGCAGTAATAATATCTTCCGGTTGGAAATGGCTTATCAAGTCGGTAGATTGCGTGGCAAGAATAACCTGAGAATTTTTGGCGGCAGACGACTGTATCATCCCCGCCAATTTGATAATAGCCGCCGGATGCAAACCTAATTCGGGTTCGTCAATAATTATGGTTTGCGGCAAATTCGGCTGCATAAACAGGGTGGTTAATGCAATGAAGCGAATAGTTCCATCGGATAAATCGTTAATGCCATATACTATGTCATTGTATTTGTCTTTCCATTGCAGGGAGATATAATCATTCGCATTGGGTTCTAAAAAGAAATCGGAAAAATAGGGGGCTACGCTCTGTACAGTTTTAACAATCCGATGGTATATAACAGGATTTTGCTGCCGGATATTATATAAAAATGCCGCAAGGTTTTCGCCTTTTTCGTAGAGGTAGTAAATGTCATTTTTACAATTACTCATTTTGGAAAAAGGCGATTGAGCGCCTGTGTCGTGGAAATGGTATTTCCGAAAGCCTTCCAGATATTTGATAATGTATATTGCCCGGTAGTTATCTACCGTTTTAAGACTTGCTTCTTTACAGGAATTACTAATATCTTTACCTGTATCTCTTTGGTAAAATAATTTTTCGCCGGTAACTACAAAACCATCGTCTCCGGCTTTCAAGGTGGCGGCATAACCATTTAGGCCATTTTCAAATTCTACTTTGAAATAGATTTTATCCGTTACCTTTTGACCATGGTGTAAAAATTTATTCAAGCCCCCGCGTAAAGCGACATATTCCTGCAAATTTTGTTGGTAAAGGTTCTTTAAAAACTCGAAAAACAACAGGAAATTACTTTTCCCGCTACCATTGGCGCCGATGAGAATATTGATATTCTTTAAATCAATGCGCTGTGCTTTGATGGATTTGTATCCCTGTATTTCTATATAGTCCATGATACCTGTTTGGATTATGCCGGATTTTTGCAAATATACAAAAATAGTATCAAATAGGATATATATCAAATATGATAACTGGACAGGCATTAAACGCTGTTCAAATAGCCGCTATTTACTTTACAAAACGGCTATTCCAATGGCGGATGGTTTACTGTACCTGCCATTTTGCATTACTCAAGCGTCCCTGACGCAGCGAACGCTGCGACCGTGCGAGCGGGTGATGGCGCTCCGGTACACTCCGGTATTGGTGTAGTAGAAGTACCGCCTCCATGCATATGACTCGCTATATGCAGCGGAACTCCAGAAAATCGCAGAGAGACCGCGAGCGCCGTCATTTGTACCACTGGCGTTACGGTCATCACTTGCTATACCGTGAAAATTGAACACATCCGTACCGGCGCCACTATCCCATACCGGATTGGTATCACCGGATGTTCCCGAACAGCTTGCCTTACCGCGTGTGCCGGCATCAGTGCCTATAAATGACCCATTGACGGATGTAGTTTGATGCACAGTACCGCCGCCGCTCTCCATTGCATCCATTAACTGCCCCAATTCATAATCGGTCGGCACATGCCAGTTTGGAGGGCAAATTCCACGACCGCCAATAGCTGTGCCACTACTGGCGCTCCGTCCATGATTTACTTTACAATTTGCCGAATTGGCTGCGCC
>JAIROQ010000072.1 GCA_031257455.1 Prevotellaceae bacterium
CTGTGTGTAATGGCGCAGGAAAACGCGGCGTTATTCCTGCAACTATTGTGGAGTGCGCTTGTCGAAATCTTTAAATCATTAAATTTTTAAATCTTTAAATCTTTTGTAGCTTTGTACCATTATTCTCTCAAAAATAATTTGTATGAAATGTGTAAAAATTATGGCGCTGATTGTTGTTACGGCGCTGTCGAGTATGGCTTGTAACCGCCAGCCATCAGGCGAAGTAAGTAATCCGACACTGGAAACCATTCTTAACCGGAAAAGCGTGCGGGACTATTCGGCTAAAGAAATCCCGGAAGAAGCGCTAAACAATCTTTTGAAAGCCGCTATGGCTGCGCCTTCGTCCCGCGACCGCCGCCCCTGGGAATTGTTGGTGATTTCCGAAAAAACGCTTTTGCAGGAATTGGGCGGCAAACTGCGCAGTGCATCCATGCTGCAAAATGCCAACAAAGCGATTATTGTGTGCGGCGATACGACCCTTTCGGATAATTGCTGGTTTTTGGATTGTTCGGCGGTTACGCAGAATATTTTATTAGCGGCAGAATCTATGGGCATCGGCGCGGTGTGGACGGCTGTTTATCCTTATGACGACCGTGCGGCTATTGTCCGCGAGCAATTCCAACTGCCCGGAAATATCGAGGTATTGGCGGTTATTCCCCTGGGTTATCCGGTGGGGAAAAATACGCCGAAAGATAAATTCGATGCGGCCAGAATCCATTACAATAAATGGTAGTCCCATGTTGATTACCGAACAGGAAAGCCGCCGTGCGGCCATCATGGCTGCGGCGCAACAAATGTTGACAGCCGCCCGCACTGCGCCCAAAGGTAAAGGGTGCGATACGTTGGTATTGGCCGCTGCATACGATGACACGCTCACTGCCATTGCCGATAAATTAGACGAAATGGGAAAAGAACTGGCCATCCCTTTTTTCTTCCGTGATGCGAAAAACATCCGGCAATCGCAGGCTGTCGTGCTGATAGGAACCGTTATCGAGCCGCTTGGTCTAAGGCATTGCGGGTTTTGCGGAATGGAAAATTGTGAAAATAAAAACAAACAATCCGGTGTGCCGTGCGCCATCAATACCGTTGATTTGGGTATTGCAATCGGTTCGGCGGTAACAGCAGCGGCGCGGCTTTGCGTGGATACGCGTATTATGTTCAGCGCCGGCAAGGCTGCGGTGGAGTTGGGTTTATTGGGTAGCAATGTAAAAATCGCTTTCGCTATTCCGGTAAGCTGTAGCAGCAAAAACCCGTATTTTGACAGGCCATAAGCAGTAGGCAGTTTTCAGTAGGCAGTCGCAGTCTTCAGTAGGCAGTAGGCAGTGCTGACGCCACTATGGACGAGGCGCTTTCAACGCTCAACTAAATTGCGCTTGTCGCCATTCTCCATTCTCCATTCAGAGGCTGGGACAATGATGTCCTAAAGGCTGGAACAATATACTGCCTACTGCTACTGAAAACTGCCTACTGAAAACTGCCTACTGAAAACTGCCTACTGTTTAAAATCGCAGGTGTTTCACGGACGAGCCGTTGCGTTGAATGAGTTTTAATGCGTCAATGCCGTTCCGTACATGCTCGGTGGCAAATTCATTCGTTACTTTTCTGTCGCTTTCGGTGGTTTTAATTCCTTCGGCGATGATGGGTTTATCCGATGCCAGCAACAGTGCGCCGGTGCTGATTTCGTTGGCAAACCCTACGGAGAACAATGTAGCCGTTTCCATATCAATCGCGAGGCAACGCATTTGTTGCAGGCGTTCCTTGAATGCTTCATCATGTTCCCAGACGCGGCGGTTGGTGGTATATACGGTGCCTGTCCAGTAGTCGTGGCCGGCGTCCCGCACGGTGGTAGAAACGGCGCGTTGCAAACTGAATGCCGGCAATGCCGGGACTTCTATCGGGAAATAATCGTTCGATGTACCGTCCCCGCGAATGGCTGCAATGGGCAGGATGTAGTCGCCGACTTTATTGCGTTCCTTGAGCACGCCGCATTTGCCGAGAAACAGTACGGCTTTCGGCTTTACAATCGGCAGCAAATCCATAATAATAGCGGCATTCGGGCTACCCATCCCGATATTTATCATTGTTATTCCATTCGAGGTAGCGCAGGGCATGTTGGCGTTCACATCCACCACCGATGCGCCGGTATATTCGCAAAATAATTCCAGATAATTTTTAAAATTCGTCAATAAAATAAGTTCCCCGAAGTTTTCCAACCGCTCGCGGGTGTAGCGCGGCAACCAGTTTTCTATAATATCGTGTTTTGTCTTCATTTTAACCAATAGTTATAAGGTTATACATAAAAATCCGCTATTCCATTCCTGCTGTGTACCGGGCGCCGGCTTTTATCAACTCTTGTATATTTTGTTCAATTTCATGCAATGCTTTTTGACAATATTCGAGACGCCGTGTAGCGGCATCTACTTTTTCGGCCAGTTCATCCATGTTCAAATCGCCGTCCTCCATGGAACTGATGATTTGCGACAAGTCTTTTACCGCTTCCAGATAAGTAAGTTTCTTTTCTTCCTGCGGAATTGATGCGGATGTTTTTTTATCTTTCATGATGTTTTTTTTGTTATGGTTGTTAGTATTTCATGTTTATACGGATTGTACTTTTGCACGCAGGCGGCCTTTGTACAAAGTTATTTTTAATTCGTCATTTTCATGTACTGCCGCCGAGTCGTAAACTGTTTTCCCGTTTAGCGAGACAATCGAATAACCGCGCGCCAAAATCGTTTGGGGGTTATTGTACCGGATTGTGCGTGCTGTCAATTCCAAATAATTATGCGCCTTTTGGAAATGTAGCTTTACGGCGGTCTCCATTCTGCTTTCCAGCATGGTCAGGTAACTTTTCGACAGTTGGATTTTTTGTTGCACCCTGTCTTTTAACAGGCGTTCCCATTGCTGCAATTGCGCGTCCTGTTCCGCAAAATATTCAATCAGGAAACCGGCGACTGCGGTAGGTGTTTTGAGCGACCGGTGCGCCACCAAATCAACGATGCTTTCGTCTTTGTCATGCCCGATGCCGGTAAGCACAGGCAACGGGAATTGCGCCACATGCAACGCCAATTCATAATCATCGAAACACGACAAGTCGGCAGCAGAGCCGCCGCCGCGAATAATGACCACCGCATCGAACATTTTGCGCTGTTCATTGACCACTGCAAGGTTTTCTATCATGCTTTGCACCGCGCTTGCGCCCTGCATCAGGGAAGGGAATAACTGCGTGTGGAAGGCATAGCCATATTCATTGTGATGTAAATGTTTTATGAAATCCTGATAACCCGCCGCCTGTTCCGATGAAATAATCGCAAGGCGTTGCGGCAGGAGCGGGAACGGAAGTTCGCGGTTCATGTCGAATACGCCATCGGCCTGCAGGCGGGCAATGGTTTTGCGCCGCTGCATCTCCTGTTCGCCTATTGTATAAGCAGGGTCAAGGTCGGTGATGGACAAACTCAATCCATACACCGGATGATATTGCACGGCGGCTTTTACCAGCACGTGCATGCCGGCGCTCAACGGGCAGCCGGTGGATGTTTCAAAAAAAGGTTTTAACAGCCGGTAGCTATTCGCCCAAATAGTGGCGCTGGCTCTTGCTTTCAACATGTCGGCGTCTTTCTCGACAAGTTCCATGTAGCAGTGCCCGGTGACGCTTGTCTTCAATTCGTTTATTTCCGCCGTAATCCAATAGCTTTCCGCAAACGTTCCTTTCAACGTTTCTTCAATACGTTGTTGCATTTCGGACAATGTGATGGCGTCATTCACGAGCTTATGATTTTTAAGGATTGTACAATTTGACATAGCCGCTATACGGAAACAAAGTTATACATTTTTTTTGTATTTTTGTAATAAATCTTACAGGTATATGATTATTAAAAGCGCTGAATTTCTTGTCAGCAACCGGTTGGCAGAACAATGCCCCGCATCGCAAATTCCCGAATATGCTTTTACCGGACGGTCGAACGTAGGCAAATCGTCATTGATAAATAGCCTCACCGGCAGGAAAAATTTGGCGCATACATCGTCCACGCCGGGAAAAACGCAACTGATAAATCATTTCCTCATCAACAACCAATGGCATCTGGTTGATTTGCCGGGCTACGGTTATGCGCGTTCTTCAAAAACAAAACGCGCGCAGTTTGCCGGCAGCATCATGCAATATATCCGGCATCGCGGGGAATTGACGTTGCTGTTTGTATTGCTCGACAGCCGTCTGGAGCCGCAGCAGATAGACCTTGATTTTATTACCCGTTTGGGCGAATACGCTATCCCGTTCGCGTTAGTATTTACGAAAGCCGATAAAACAAAACAGCGCGAACTGGATAAAAATATCACGCAATACAAAACAACACTTTTGGCGGAATGGGAAACCCTGCCGCGCCTTTTCATCACTTCCGCCAAAACGGGCAGGGGGCGCGAAGATATACTGAAATATATTGAAGAAATCAACGCCTCGCTGGGGAAGTAAGAACTAAGAGTTAAGCGTGCCGGCGCCAGCAGTCACAATTGACTATTTTTATTGACTATTTAATTATTGACTATTGACTATTTTGATTGACTATTTAATTATTGACTATTGACTATTTTGGCTGATGCCGCTGCGCCTGCCGCCATTTTCAACTCTCCACTTTCAATTTTCAACTAAAAAAAACCGCCGGTACATTTCCATACCGGCAGTTCTCTTCGTTCGCAAGCCAACTCTTAGTTTTTAACTCTTAGTTTTTAACTTCTACGGCACTTTCGTGCATTGGATATTACTCCAAGCTGCAATCGGAAGGTTTCCGACTGCAATCTGAAGGTTTCCGACTGCAATCTGAAGGTCTCGGATTACAATCTGAAGGTCTCGGATTACAATCTGAAGGTCTCGGATTACAATCTGAAGGTCTCGGATTGCAGTCGGAAACCTTCCGATTGCAGTCGGAAAGTTTGGGACGGTGGGTCGATACTGTGGGACGGAAGTCCCAAATGGGGGGGCGCCCGTACGAAATTTGCGTACAGCCGCCCGGCAGGCTCGGAAACCTGCGCTGCGCGATTGGCGCAGTGTTCTTTATTTTTACTTCATAAGCCACTTATTTTATGTTGTTTTTTTAATTTCTGATTTCTAATTTCTAATTTCTGATTTCTGATTGGCGGGCGCCAGCCAACTCATACCTCATAATTCATACCTCATACCTCTAAACGCGCCAGCCAACTCATAACTCTTAACTCATAACTAAAGCCGTCATTCCGAGCGGAGCGGAGCGTAGTCGAGGAATCTCCTGCGTCTTGCACCCACTGCTTTGCACCGCACTGCGTTTTGGAGGGGATTTCTCCACTCCGCGCACTCATTCTTCGTGCGCTCCGGTCGAAATGACGTGCGTGGAACGTCATTGCGAACGGCGAGGAGTTGCGAGGTACGAAGCAAGCCGTGAAGCAATCCAGCGGCCTTTTCGTGTCGTTTGTCTGGATTG
>JAIROQ010000035.1 GCA_031257455.1 Prevotellaceae bacterium
CTACCCGTCCCTGTATATTCTTTTTTGCCGCTTCTATGGGATATTTCAGGTTGGCTCTGACAAACTCCGAGAGCTTGGCCACTCCGCCGGGGTATTCGGGTTGCACATCTACTGCGCCGGCTTGATAAATGGGCACAGTGAAACGTACCGTCTTTGTTTTTGCCGTGTCTTTGTGGGAATGATCGGCTTGTGCAGTTTCTAATGGCGGAGGCGGAGGCGTTTGTGCTTTTCCCGCAGCAGCGCCTTTTTGTACGGTTATCGAACTTATGTTATCCGGTGATAGGTCATTTAATTGTTCCTTTAACCGTTCATCATCACCGTTCAGAACAAGCGTTTCACCGGATTTCGTAATAATGGTTATTTTGGCATCGCTCTTACCCTCTATCGTTTCATCCGATTTCGTAAGAATGGCAGCAATGCCATCTTGTACGCTTATCGAACTTATGTTATCCGGTGATATGTCCTTTGATAGGTCATTTAACTGTTCCTTTAACTGTTCATCAGTCCCGCTCAGAATAAGCGTTTCACCGGATTTCATAATAATGGTTATTGTGGCGGTGTCCTCCTCTTTATTGGCGTTTCCCGCAGCAGCGCCTTTTTGTACGGTTATTGAACTTATGTTCTCCGGTGATAGGTCATTTAACTGTTCCTTTAATTGTTCATTATTCCCGCTCAAAACAAGCGTTTCACCGGATTTCGAAACAGTGATTATTGTAGCGCCGCTCTTACCGTTATTGATGAATAGCGTATCAGGAGGCGTAATAGTTGCAACAACTGTTTTTTCAGTGTTTACCGGCGAAGGCATTTCCGCCGTAGAGAGTCCGAACAGGGCTACCGGCAATACGATAGCGGGTAGCATGCAGCATAGTTTCAAGGCAAAAAATTTGCCTGTGTTGTTTTTAGTCATCATAATTAGTCGTTTTTTAGTGAGTGAATAATTAAACCCATTGGCGTGTTCCGGATGTACGCCGGTGGTTTGGCGAAATAAAAGTTTTTGGTATATGTTGACATCGACGCCACGTGCCAATACCTGCGCGTCCGCAAGGTATTCATGCGTGGCTACGATGGATTTTTTCAATTGCCAGGCAATGGGATTAAACCATTGAAACATCACAAACAATTGCGCGATGGCCAAATCTACGCTGTGTAGCTGGCGGGCATGCGCCTGTTCGTGCCATAAAATTTTCTCGTAGTCGCCGGCGGATAATGTGCTTCTGTTGATATAGATTTTCCGGAAAAAAGTAAATGCCGAATAATTTTTAGTATCCGAAAAACGGCTTGCCGCAATAATGCGGCGCATGAGGTATAGTTGTCTGCAAAAACGGAAAGCCACAAATCCGGCGCCCGAGAAATAAATAATCAATAACGGCATGACAGGGGAAAAACTTTGTGTAACCGGCGCGGCCAACGGCCCGGCAGAAAATTCTTCCATAAAAATAACAGGCGAATATTCTTCCGGCGGCAGCAAGGGCAACCGCAGCAACGGAATAATGCCGCTGAACGGAATAATCGACAACAAATAAAACCGGTTGAACGCGAAATGCGTTTCTTTGCGCAGCAGCGCATAATAAGCCACCCAAAGGACGGCCGCGCACACGCTTGATTCCAAAAGATAGGTCAGGAAAGTCATGGTTATTTTCTCCTTTTTTGCAGATTCGTTGTTTTCTTTTCTTGCAGCTCTTTTTCGATGAGTTGCTTTATGGCTTCCAGTTCCTGTACCGAGAGGTTTTCCTGTTGCGTAAAGAAGGAAACCATTTCCGGCACGGAGTTCCCGAAGAAATTATGCATCACTTCTTTCATGTAGCCGCGCGTATATTTCTCTTTTTCTATCAATGGGTAATAGCGGTGGAAGCGGCCATGCGCCTTGTGTCCGACCACGCCTTTCTGTTCCAGGATACGTATAATAGTGGACACCGTATTATATGCCGGTTTGGGTTTGGGCATTTCGGCGACCAAGTCCTGCACCAGCGCTTCGCCTTTATTCCAGAGGATGTGCATCACTTCGCTTTCGGCTTTGGTCAGTTCGATGATTTTTTTCATGATGATTATATTTTCTGCAAAGATAAACTAAAATTTTAGTTCAAACTAATTTTTTAGTTTAAAAATTATTAAATGGCTGGAATTAAGGTGGAAAATTTTACTAAATAATATCCGAAAATGACACCAAATAGCGTATTTCAGGTTTAAAGCGCACTATTTTGTGTGGTATTAAGAAATTCTTTTACTTGCCTTTCAAGAGCAGGCAAGTAATTAACGATGATTAACCATAGTACATCTTCCGAAACACTGTCATATCCGTGTATAATGCGATTTCGCGTATCCACAATTTTACGGGAAGCGTTTATCGGGAAATCGGGGTCAATTTTTAATATCCGATTCATTGCTTCCCCGATAATTTCAATATTGCGTTCAACGGCTTTACGGGTTTTTATATCTTTTTGAAACTCGAAAAAATTGCGTTGTGCAGGCAGGAAATCGAATATTTCCGACACGGATTGCGCTATATCCATCAAGTAAATCTTAATATCGGATGTCTTACTGTTTTGCATAAACCAACTGTTTGGTATCATCAATATGTTTGCGCATAAAAGGATTTCTGATTGCCTTATCTTCCAGTAAATCCACCGGGCGCTGAAGTAAATCCTGTAAGGTAAATTTCAAATTGAAATAGCTGTCGGCATAAACTAACGGGTCGGACGCGTCAATGTCTACTACCAAGTCAATATCACTTTTCTCGTTGAAATGATTTGTCAAGACAGAGCCGAATACATGCAATGATTTTACCCTGTTCTGCCGGCAACATTCCACTACCCTGTTTTTGTAATTATCCAAATACATTTCTACAAAAAATTAACTGATACTACCACAAAGATAATACTTTTTCAGATAAAGGTAATATAACGATGCTGACAAAAATAGCAAGATTTAAGATTGGCTTGCGCAGTAAGAGAGCCGGCGGTATGGAAACGTACCGGCGGTTTTTTTTAGTGGAAGATGGAGAGTGGAGAGTTGAAAATGGCTTTTAGTTATGAGTTATGAATTATGAGTGGCAGCAAGCGCAGTGGCGCGAGCCCAATCTGTAAATCCGTAAATCTGTAAATTCTTTTGGCGTCAGCTTAAATCTTTAAATTTTTGAATTTTTAAATCTTTAAATTGGCGCAAGCCAAATCCGTAAATCTTCACTATCTTTGTTTTTATTTATTTTCATGAGAACAATACGCTTTTTAATCTCCGGCCTGATCCTGTTTACCGGCGGTTCCCTTGCGGCGCAAAAGAAACAGCTGACCGACTCAGCACTCCGCAATCATTCCGTGCAGATAACCGACCCGGTACTGCACGTGAAAGAGTGGCGCGGGAACCTGGTAATGCTGCACAGCGCGGCCTCGCCCGTATGGGACAGCCGCACGGTGGTAGTAGATGCGGCGGAAGGGAAAATCATCAGTGATACCAAAGGACCGGAAGAACATGCAAGTTCCGGCGCCGGCGCGGAACAGTTCATTGCCACTATCGAAGGGGCGGTCAATCCTGTGCTGTCGCCCGATTCGGCCTATGTGGCCTTTACGCGCCGGAACGATTTATATACCGTCCGCCTTGCCGACCGGAAGGAAATGCGCCTCACGTTTGACGGTAGCGACAGTATCCTGAATGGCTATGCTTCGTGGGTTTATATGGAAGAAATACTCGGGCGCGCCGGCCGTTACCGCGCTTTCTGGTGGTCGCCCGACAGCCGGCGTCTGGCGTTTTTCCGCACAGACGACAGCCGCGTGCCGCTGTTCACGATTACCGACAGCCCCGGGAAAAACGGCTATGTGGAAACCATGCGTTACCCCAAAGCCGGCGATGCGCTGCCGCAAGTGAAGGCCGGTATGGTGTCGCCCGATGGCGGCGAAATCATCTGGGCGCTCATCGACAACGACACGGAACACTATCTGGGCTTGCCCTACTGGCGTCCGGACGGGCAGGCATTGTGGCTGCAATGGCTCAACCGCGACCAAAACCGGTATAAACTGTGGGAAATAGCGGCGGCTTCCGGCGTAGCGAAAGAACTGTACGAAGAGCGGCAAAATACGTGGATTTCCTTAGATGACGAACCGCGTATCCATTTTTTATCATCCGGCAAAGGATTTATACTGGTAAGCGATAAAAGCGGCTGGCGGCAGCTGTACCTGCATGACATGAACGGCCGCCTGCAGCATCGCATCACCTCCGGAAGCTATACCGTAACGGAAATACTGGCGGTGGATGAAAAAGCAAAGACCGTTTATTTTACCGGCTACAAAGACCAGCCCGGCGCACAGGATTTTTACAAGGCAGGGATGGACGGCAAACGCCTGCAACGCCTTTCATTTGGCGAGTATTCCCACCGGATAGCTTTGTCGCCCGATAACCGGTATTTTGTTACGACTTATTCCAATGCGGAAACGCCGCCACAGGTAGCCCTGTACCGCACCAACGGGACGTTCGTTTGCTTCATTCAGGATACAAAGAACGCGAATTTTGATTTATATGAACGTCCGGAAACCCGCTTCCTTACACTTCGCAGCGATGACGGACGTTTTCTCATCCCCCTGCGCATCACTTATCCCCTGCACGGGGAAACGGGGAAAACATATCCCGTAAAACTGAATGTTTACGGCGGCCCCGGCATCATGCAGGTGCGTAATGAGTGGAGCGACACATTTGGCGGCGATGCTCACCGCTACGCCCGGGACGGCCTGCTGCAAGTAACCCTTGACCACCGCGGCAGCGGGCACAATGGAAAAACCGGACAGGAAGAAATGTTCCGCCGGCTCGGCTATTGGGAAATAGCGGATTATTCGCAGGCCGTGCGCTGGCTGGCAGAAAATGCACAAGCCGATACGGGGAAAATAATGATTACCGGGTTCAGCTACGGCGGCTACATCACCTGTTATGCATTGACTTACGGCGCAGGAGTATTTACGCATGGCATCGCCGGCGGCAGCGTTACCGACTGGCAACTCTACGATGCTGTTTACACCGAGCGTTACATGGACACGCCCGCCGATAATCCCGAAGGTTATGCAGCCGCTTCGGCGCTCACACATGCCGCCGGATTAAAGGGAAAACTGCTGCTCACGCATGGCCTGCGCGATGAAAACGTACATGCGCAAAATACTTTTCAATTGGTTTCGGTGTTGGAAAATTTGAAAAAGGATTTTGAGATGATACTTTATCCCGAATCGCGGCACGGTTATCGCGGCGCTAAACGCGAACACAGCCGCGAAAAGGAACGGGAATTTATTTATACCTACTTGTTGGAAAAATAATCCAGAGTTGAAAGAAGTACGGGCAGGTTTCCGTTTTTCTGTTATTTTTCGTTAAA
>JAIROQ010000069.1 GCA_031257455.1 Prevotellaceae bacterium
AGAATAAAAGCGTTCAAAATATTTTAAAGAACATAAACCGGACGCAAAGGTAAGAAAAATTTACAGATTGACGGATTTAAAAACCTTGTTGTACTTATTTTTCTTCTGTGCATGGAAAGTGTTCTATAATTTGCGTCAGTTCCACAAATTCATCCACGCCCAACTGTTCGGGGCGCATGGAGAAATAGCGGTGTTCCGGCAGCGGATGAGCGCCGGTTAGCGCTTTTATGGAATTGCGGATTACTTTGCGGCGCTGGTTAAAGGTGGCTTTCACCACTTTTATAAAGAGCTGTTCGTCACAATCCAGTTGCGTGACCGCATTCCTCGTTAAACGTATCACCGCCGACTTCACTTTCGGCGGGGGCGTGAACGCATGTTCGTGCACCGTAAAAAGATATTCGATGCGGTAATACGCCTGCAGCAATACGCTTAAAATACCGTAGGTTTTGCCGCCGGCACGGCAGGCGATCCGTTCGGCCACTTCTTTTTGTATCATCCCCACGACTTCGGGTATCAGCCGGCGGTTTTCCAATATTTTGAAAAAAATCTGCGATGAAATATTATACGGGAAATTCCCGATAACCGCAAAAGGCGTTTGGAAATACTCGTGTAACGGCAATGTCAGGAAATCGCCGGCCATCAACCGTTCGCCCCATGCGGGAAACCGCGTCCGCAGAAAGGCTATCAATTCTTGGTCGATTTCCGCAGCATACGTGATGATATCCGTCCGCTGCAACAATAACGCCGTAAGGACGCCCCTGCCGGGGCCTACTTCCAGCGCCGTTCCGGCATTTCCCGAAAGGCTTGCCACAATGCGTTGCGCAATGGCGGGGTCATGCAAAAAGTGCTGCCCCAATGATTTTTTTGCACGGACGCCTCCTGCGGGCAATGTAGAAACGGCAATATGGCCGGCGGGTATGTTCATTTTTTAAAAATTATTCTGCGAAGTTATCATTTATTTTGATGCAAGTGAAATTTTTGTCGAAGTACACAAAATTTTGCTACCTTTGTTGCAATTAAAACCGTAGCCATCTATGGAAATAGATAAAATATTAAATGATTTAATTCTGTCTTTTAAAGTTTCCGATCCCTATAAGATAGTGCTATTCGGCTCTCATGCCAACGGTAATGCTACGGAAAACAGCGATATTGATTTAATGGTAATACTTGATAATAACCATATCGCAAAAACATACGAAGAACGGTTGAATAAAAAATTATACATTCGGAAACTGGTGCGGGAAATAAATTATAAAGTGGCATTGGATATTTTAGTGTACTCGAAAGAAGAACTAAGAATGATTAAGGAAAGCGGGAATTATTTTATAGATGAAATTGAAAAGACGGGGAAAATAATATATGAAAAAGCAGGTTAATGATTGGCTGTTATTAGCCGGAAAAGATATAAAGGTTGCCTCTTTGATAATTGAGCAGCAAGAATTGACAAGCAGTGTAGCATTTCATTGCCAACAGGCCATAGAAAAATATTTCAAGGCTTTCTTGTTGAATAGTGATAAATCATTACTAAAAGTACACGACTTGCTCAAGTTATATGGGATAATCAAAGAGATAAAAGATTTGGAAATAGATGAAGATATACTGTCAATAATTAACGAAACATATATAGAAAGCCGGTATCCCGGCGAATTAGGATTATTATCCGATGGAATGCCTTCGGCAAAACAGGTAAAAATGTTTTTAGAATTTGCAAAAGAAATAGAAGAAAAAATTAAAAATGCAATAAATAATTAAGTAAATCCGCTGCCTTTCTCTTCTTACTTCACTAAACGCCGGCGGCAGCCAATTCAACATTCAAAATTCCTTAATAAGTATGTTTTATCGGCAATATTACCGGCAAATGGTCGCTGGCGCCGCCTGTATATTTACCGGCTTCATGCGTACGGCGCACTTTCTCGCCGAGAAATTTTTCATCGGGCGTCAGCAGAAAGTCTGCACGGAATATTTTAGCCTCCGTTGGCTCGCAATAAACAGGCGCCTTTTTGTCTAACAGATTTCCCGACACAAAAAAGAGGTCTATCAGTTCCCAGTTTTTTTGATACTTTAAAGAACCCTCGCCACGCAAAGCCATTGGCAGCATCAGGTTATGCAGGCAAGTAAGGCAGGCGGTATCGCTCACCGCCCGCAATCCTTCTATAATCGGACGGCTGTCGGGCGTGTCGTTGAAATCGCCCATCACGAGTATATTTGCCTGCGGATTGGTACAAAAGACAGAATCGGTAATAGCGTGCAATATCTCTGCCGCCCTTATCCTGCGCGGCTCCGACTGCGCCGCCCCGCCCAATTTCGATGGCCAGTGATTGACGAAAATATGCAGTGTATCCAAATCCTGCAACACGCCTTTGGCATACAAAATCTCCCGTGTACGGCAATTCCCGCTCTCATAGCATACCTTGAACCATGCGGAATGCAGGACTGTAAACCGGTCGGTACGGTAAAGCAAAGCCACGTCAATGCCGCGCGGGTCGGGCGAATTATGATGGACAATATCGTATCCGATTTTCGCCAGTGGCGTACGTTTTATCAATCTTTCCAGCACATGGCGGTTCTCCACTTCGCATACGCCAATCAAAGCAGGCGCATTACCATTACCGGCAGCTATGATGGTTTTCGCAATCGCATGGACTTTCGTTTTCAGCTTCGACCACGTCCACCCATAACGCCCGTCCGGCAGAAAATCGTTATCGTTAATGGTCGAATCCTTGACCGGGTCAAAAAGATTTTCGAGATTATAGAACAGGACTAAATCATCCTGCCCTGCCTGCTGTGCAAGGCAAGCAAAGGGAAACAGCAAAAGGAGGAGGTAACCGGTAAATCTGTTCATATACTATTTATTGGTTGTAAAATTATTTTTGCGCCAAGCTAACTCAGGAATGCTCCCGCATGCACGGCCGTGATGGTATCGCCAAAATGCTTTGTTCTTGTGTCGTTGGATAGCACAAAACTATGCAGTAGCGGTTTGGTCAGTATCTCTTGCAATCCTTTCAAGGCTCTTGCATCTATTTCCGTCACGTTGGCGGTCATTTTAATTTCAATGGCGATAAAATAGCCGGCTGTTTCCAACAGCAAATCCACTTCTCTGCCGTCCGCTGTCCGCAGGTGATAAAAATTCACCGGCAAGCGGCAGTTCTTTGCCTGCTTGTAGATTTCCGAAACAATCGCGCTTTCAAATTCGCTTCCAGTCATGCCGCCGCGTTTTTGGAGAACAGCCTGCAGTACGCCTATATCCATAAAATGTATTTTCGGCATTTTCACCAGTTTCTTCAAATCGTTGCCGTACCACGGGGGCAGGATAATAACCTGATAACTTAAATCCAGATAACGGAAATAACGTTGCACGGTAGGCACGGTAACGCCTGTTTCCTTCGCTACCGATGAATAGTTTATCAAAGAAGCCGTATGCAAGGCCAGATAGCGTTGCAGTTTAACAAACGGTTCCAAATCGCGAAACGAAGCCAGGTCGCGTATATCCCTTTCCATGTACGTACGTATGTAACCGGCCAGCCAGTCAAAACGTTCGTTTTCCGGTAAATTTCCGGCAGAAATAGCCGGATACCCGCCGTATTGTAAATAGAAATCAAAAGTTTTTTGCTTTTTTGCATAATTTTTATCCAGTGTAAATAAGGGAACAAGTTGTTTTACCTGTTTTTTATTTTGCATGAAATCCTGGAAAAACGAAGGCTGTACCGTATCATTCCACGAGCCGGTGAGCAATTCGGGAATTACCAGTGGATATAATTCTATAATGGTGCAGCGTCCGGCTAAACTTTCTTTTACTTTGTGCAGTAACAACAACTGGCTGGAACCAAGCAACACATAACGCGGGTCGTCAAACTGGTCATACACGGATTTAATACTTTCAACCAATACCGGTTCTTTCTGTATTTCGTCCAAAATAGCGAGTGGAAACAAGTGACTCCATTGTTCAGCCGTAAGCTGTGCATAAGATTTTCGTTGTACAGGGTCTTCAATGGAAAGGTAGGCGTAATGGTCAAAACATTTTTTCGACAGCGTACTCTTGCCCGTTTGCCGTGCGCCCGTCAGCACAATAATACGGCCTTGCTGCCGTTTGCTTTTGTCTTTTATAAACGATATAATTTGACGATTTTTCATACTTCATTCCTGTTTTATCACTACAAAAGTATAAATTTATTTTAAAATATACGCCATATCTTAAAATACAATTTTAAAATATACGCCTTATTTTAAAATAACAAAACCAAAATATAGTTTGTGATTAGCGCGACAGCAAATGAATAACTTTATTGATGGCTGCCTGCAAATTTTCGACTTTTTTACCGCCGGCTGTAGCTAAAAAATGCTGGCCGCCGCCACTGCCGTCCATTTCTTTGGCTGCTTCCCGCACAAGATGGGCGGCGTTCAATCCTTTTTCGACCAGGTCGTCCGAAAGCGATACGGTGAGCATGGGCTTGTTGTTTTGCACAGCGCCGCCGATAAATACGAGGTTGGATTGTATAGTGCGTATTTGAAAAGCAAGGTTTTTCAATATTTCCGGCGTTACGACCACCGGCAATACCGCTACATTGAAACCATTTACCGTTTGCAGATGCCGTTGTAACTGCTCTTTTAACCGCACTACCCGTTCCGCGATGAAATCCTGCACTTGCTTTGCCAAATCCGCATTATCGGCAATGGTTTTTCGGATAGCCTCCACCAAATTCGGCGAATTATTAAACAGGTTTCCCAGATTTTTTATCATATCCTGCAACTGGTCTACCAGCGCTTCCGCTTTGGCTGCCGATACCGCTTCTATCCGGCGGACGCCGGCGGCTACCGCACTTTCATTGATGATACGGAAAAAGCCAATGTCGCCGGTGGCGTGTACGTGTGTGCCGCCGCACAATTCGATGGAATCGCCGTAACGGATAACGCGCACTTTGGAGTCGTATTTTTCCCCGAACAATGCCATAGCGCCCAATGCCCGCGCCTCTTCTATCGGTAGCCCGCGATGTTCTTCCCGCAAAATATTGGCGCGTATTTGTTCATTGACCAAATGCGCTGCCTTGCGTATTTCCTCATCGGTTACTTTTTGGAAATGCGAAAAGTCAAACCGCAAATAATCGGGATGCACCAGCGACCCCTTTTGCTCTACATGCGTTCCCAACACTTTCCGCAGGGCATGGTGCAACAGGTGAGTTGCCGTGTGATTACAGGCAATTGCCCGGCGGCGTTTTTCATCTACCTGCGCCGTAAAGGCCGCCGGCAAATCAGCCGGCAATGCTTCGGCAATGTGAATAATCAGCCGGTTTTCTTTTTTCGTATCAAGAATTTTAATACACTCCTTTCCATTATCGATTGTTCCCGCATCGCCTGACTGTCCGCCGCTTTCCCCATAGAAAGGCGTAATGTCAAAAACCAGTTGCACCTGCTCTTTTCCCTTTGTTTTCACCAGCCGGTAACGCGCAATCTTCACGGTGGCGGCGGTTGTATCGTAACCGACAAATGCGGTTTGCGCTGCCGGTTGCACTTCTACCCAGTCGCCTTCTTCGGTAACGGCGGCATGGCGGCTGCGCTGTTTCTGCTGTTCCAGTTCTTTTTCAAATTCCGGCATGTTTATGCCAAATCCTTTTTCGCGTGCCATCAATTCCGTTAAATCGACCGGAAATCCAAAGGTATCGTACAATTGAAACGCATCCTTGCCGCTGATGATTTTGCCGTCCGCATTCTTTTCCATTACCGCATCCAGCAGGCGGATGCCGGTTTCCAGGGTGCGCAGGAAAGCCGTTTCTTCTTCGTGTATCACCCGCTCAATCAATGCCTGTTGTGTTTTCAATTCGGGATAGGCTGCGCCCATTTCATCGACCAGCGTGGACACCAGGCGGGAAATAAACGGCTCTGTAAATCCCAAAAAAGTATATCCGTAACGCACCGCACGCCGCAAAATACGCCGGATGACATAGCCTGCCTTTGCGTTGGAAGGCAACTGCCCGTCTGCAATAGAAAAACTGCAAGCCCGCAAATGGTCTGCAATAACGCGCATAGCTACGTCAATATCCTGTTGTTCGCCGTATGTTTTGCCGCTCAATGCAGCAATTTTTTTAATGACCGGCTGGAATACATCCGTATCGTAATTGCTTTGCTTCCCTTGCAGCGCCATGCAAAGCCGTTCAAAACCCATACCCGTATCCACATGTTTTTTGGGTAGCAGTTCCAGATGGCCGTTGGCTTTGCGGTTGTATTGGATGAATACCAGATTCCAGATTTCCACCACCAGCGGATGCCCCCTGTTCACGAGCGTAGCGCCGTCAACAGCTTGCCGTTCTCCATCGCTTCGCAAATCCACGTGGATTTCACTGCACGGGCCGCAGGGGCCGGTATCGCCCATTTCCCAAAAATTATCTTTCCGTGCGCCGCGCAAGATACGTTCGGCAGGAAGCCATTTTTCCCAACAGCGCCATGCTTCTTCATCGGCTGCCAGATTCTCCGCCGTATCACCCTCGAAAAACGTAACGTACAGGCGGCTTTTATCTATTTTGAATACTTCCGTCAATAACTCCCACGCCCATGCAATGGCTTCTTCCTTGAAGTAGTCGCCGAAACTCCAGTTACCAAGCATTTCAAACATGGTATGATGATAGGTATCGTGTCCTACTTCTTCCAAATCGTTATGTTTACCGCTTACGCGCAGGCATTTTTGCGTATCGGCCACGCGCAGATGTTCGGGCGGCGTATTCCCCAGAAACCAGTCTTTAAACTGATTCATGCCCGCATTGGTAAACAGGAGCGTAGGGTCGTTCTTCACCACCATCGGCGCAGAGGGGACAATGGCATGTTGTTTATTTTCAAAAAAAGCAAGAAACGTTTGTCGAATTTCCTGAGCAGAAACCATAGTTATTTACTATTTTATTATTTACTATTTACTATTTGCTATTTATTATTTGCTTATTTATTATTTTATTTGCCGGCATCCGGGAGAGATGCATCTTTAAAACCTTATTTTCACCTTATTTTTCGGACAAAACAACCTTAGTAGCCGTTGAACAACAACGCCCCCCGAACCTTATTACCTTATTAAATATGGAATAAGATAATAAGGTAATAAGGTTATGGATAGGATATATCATGGTGGCTACTAAGGTTGTTTTGTTTTTTAAATAAGGTGAAAATAAGGTTTTTCTTCCCGAATCTATTATAATGTCTCTACTACTGATTCGCATAAGTCATAAGTCGTAAGTTGTAAGTTGCGGCAAGCGCAGTGGCGTCAGTCAAAATAGTCAATAGTCAATAATTAAATAGTCAATTCGTATTGGCGCAAGCCAAATCTGTCAATCCGTAAATCTGTAAATCCGTAATTAGTCACATTAGCACATTAATTCGCCCCTTCGGGGCTTTTTAGTTGAAAATTGAAAGTGGAAAGTTGAAAATGTTTTTTAGTTATGAGATATGAGGTATGAATTATGAGTTGCGGCAAGCGCGGTGGCGTAAGCTTAAATCTTTAAATTGGCGCAAGCCCAATTAGTCACATTAGCACATCCTCACATCATCACATTATCACATCATCACATCATCACATCATCACATCATCACATTAAAACGCTATTTCGTAGCCAGCAGTCCATCGATGACGGCGCGGGTAAATCCGCCGTTTTCCATAGCATCAAGTCCTTTCAATGTTACGCCGCCGGGGGTGGTTACCTTGTCTATTTCCGTTTGGGGGCGGTTGCCGTTGGCTTCGAGTAATGCCAGTGCGCCCTCCATTGTTTTCATTACAATGCGCAGTGATTTCGGTTCGTCCAGTCCCAATGCCGTCCCGCCCTGCGTGGCCGCGTCAATATAGCGTAAGGCGTAGGCAATGCCGGCTGAGGAGAGGGCGGTACAGGCGGTCATTTCGCTTTCGTCCACATCGAAAATTTCGCCCAAAGCGGCAAAAAGCGTGCGTACCTGTTCGTCATGCGCCGCCGAAGTATTGCGCCGCGTGATGAATGACACGCTCCGGCCTAATGAAATAGCGGTATTGGGGATGACCCGGAACAGTTCCACCGCGCCCAGCGTAGCGACCGAAAGGTATTCTTCCAGCCGGTCAAACGTAACGCCCGCCGCAATGGATACGACCGCCTGTTTTTTGCGGTCCAGTACGCCGGCAATTTCGCCCATTACTTTTTCCACCAGCCACGGCTTTACGGCTACGATAACCAAATCGGCGTCTCCTACGGCGCGGACATTATCAGCGGTATAGTTGGCCGCAATGTTTTTACGGATGAATTTTTCCTCGAAATCCGGGTGGGGGTCAGACGCCGTAATATGGGCGGGCTTTACAATCCCTTTCCCGACCGTGCCTTCAAGGATAGCGCCCCCGATATTTCCTGCGCCGATAATAGTAATTTTCATAGTATTTAATGGATTGATTTTATTTCCGGCGCAAAGATAATGTTTTTTTCCGAAGTACTGCTGCGCCGGCGGCTACGTTTACAATTTTTTAATGCAGCATACACATCCGTAAATCCGAAAAAAAGTCCTACCTTTATGCATAATTTATTTACTTGAAAAATGAAACCTGCCTTTATTATTACGTTATTGGTTGCCTGCGGATGGTTATGTCCGGCCATTGCCGGCTACGGGTGTACTTCGGCCATATTCACCGGGAAGGTTACCGCAGACGGGCGGCCGCTCCTCTGGAAACACCGCGATACAGACGATATGAATAACCGGATGGCTTTTTTCCATACCGGGAAATATGCGTTCCTCGCCCTGCTGAACAGTTCGGATACCGGCCGGACGGCTTGGACGGGCGCTAACAGCGCCGGCTTTTCCATTATGAACACCGCTTCCTACAATCTCAAGGACGATGACATCGAAGAAATGGACAAGGAAGGCGAACTGATGTATAAAGCCCTGTCGGAATGCAGCACTTTGGCCGAGTTCGAGGCATTCCTCGACAGTTATCCGCGCCCGATGCGGGTGGAGGCGAACTTCGGCGTGATTGACGCGCAGGGCGGCGCAGCCTATTACGAAGTAAACAATACACAATGGGTGAAAGTGGATGCAAACGACCCGAAAATAGCCCCCAACGGTTTTTTGGCGTACACCAACTTTTCCTACACCGGCCGGTTTGGCGAAGGCATGGGATATATCCGTTACCATACCGCGATGGAGATTATCCTGCCGCAGGCGTCCCTCCGGGATATTACGCCCCAGTGGATTTTCCGCCATCTGTCGCGTTCTTTCCGCCATTCGCTCATGGGCATTGACTTGCTGGACGACCGTTATGCGCCGGCGAATGCCTCAGGTTGGATATATGACCAGGATTTTATTCCGCGCAAATCGTCTTCGGCGTCCTTGATTATACAAGGCGTAAAGCCGGGCGAAAACCCCGAAATGACTACCCTGTGGACGGTACTTGGATATCCGCCGGTAGGCGTAGCCGTGCCGATGTGGGTGAAAGCGGGCGGGCAGCAGGTCGAGATGTTGTGCCGAAGCGCTATTCCCAACCATGCCCGGCTGTGCGACCATGCCCTTGCACTCAAAAGCAAGGTATTTCCGCTGCTGCGCGCCAATGAAAAAAAATACTTTTACTTTCCCGCCCTGCACAATAAATCGGGTACAGGCCTCATGCAGCAGGTCGCACAGGTAGAAGCCGCCATCTTTGACTGCTATTATAACAGTATGGAAAAATGGCGGAACACCGGCATTGACCTGAAAGAATTAAAGAAACTCAACGCCGCTGCCGAAGAACTGCTGCAATCGGACTACCTTACTATACGGTAAGATTTAAAGATTTAAAGATTTAAAGATTTAAAGATTTAAAAATTTAATGCGCCGGCACGCTTAAATTCCTTAAAAAGCCACATGATACTTGTTGAGAATATAACCAAAAACTACGGTGCACAAAAGGCGCTGGACAGCGTAAGTTTTTCCGTGCAGCGCGGGGAAGTGCTGGGCTTATTGGGGCCTAACGGCGCAGGAAAATCCACGTTGATGAAAATTTTGACCGGCTACCTTGCGCCAACGGCGGGAAAAGCGGTAGTGAACGGGTTTGACCTGTCGCAACAAGCGCTGGCGGCACAGCGGACTATCGGTTACCTGCCGGAAAATAATCCCCTCTATCCCGATTTATACGTGCGGGAATACCTGCAATTCATGGGCGGCCTGCACAAGCTGGGGCGCAAGCTCCACAAGCGGATTGACGAAGTTATCGAAAGTGTCGGCATCACTGCCGAACAGCATAAAAAAATCGGGCAGCTGTCGAAAGGCTACCGCCAGCGGGTAGGACTGGCGCAGGTATTGCTGCATGAACCGCCGGTATTGATTTTAGACGAACCAACCACCGGTTTGGACCCCAACCAAATTATTGAAATACGCCAATTGATTTCGGGATTGGGACGCGAACGAACCGTACTGTTTTCAACGCATATTATGCAGGAAGTCGAAGCCGTCTGCGACCGTATCATCATCATTCATCAAGGAAAATTAGTCACCGACATGCCGCTGTCCAAAGCCACCGGTAACGCTTCCATAGAAAAATTATTCCGTGAATTAACGAAAAAATAATTATCTTTGCCCTTTAATAAAAAATGCAATAAAATATGGAAAATAATACCTCACCAAACCAACAGCCGGTAAAGAAAACACGGAAAGGATTAAAAATAATCACTGTTATATTGTCGCTTATAACAGTGTTGCTCGTGGCCGTATTGCTATATGTGCGCAACGAAACTATTAAAATTGTAGCGGAATTGAATACGGAAAAAGACGAACTGGTAGTAAATCTTGAAAATTTACGCGGGGAATATAATGCGATGCAAAGCTCGAACGATACATTGAACGCGCAACTGGAACTGGAAAAGCACAAAGTAGAGTTGATGATTGAAAAAATCAGGCGCACCGATGCAACCAACCGTGCGCGTATCCGCGAATATGAAAAAGAATTGGGTACATTGCGCGACATTATGCGTAACTACCTCCGGCAACTTGATTCATTGAACACCTTGAATATTCAACTGCGCGAAGAAACATCCACCGCAAAAGCCGAAGCGCAGCAATCGCGTGAAAAATACGAATCGCTGGTGCAGACAACCGATGATTTGGCGCAAAAAGTAGAACAGGGCGGCATACTGAAAGCCCGGGACGTGGTGATTACCGGTATCAACAAAAAAGGCAAAGACGTAACGAGGGCGCGCAGTACGGATAAATTAAAAACCTGTTTCACATTGCTTGAAAACAGCATTGCCGAACGCGGCGTCCGCACGGTATTTATTCGCGTGAAAGGCCCCGATGGTATCCTGATGACGCAATCCCAAAATAATTTATTCCCCGTAGGCGGCGAGCAATTAGTGTATTCGGATATGCGCGAAGTGGACTATCAGGGCAGCGATATAGAGATGTGCATTTTCTACGGCGGCAACAACGAACAGTTTGCCAAAGGCGCTTACACGGTAGAAATTTATTCGGGCGGCGGACTTATCGGCAGCGGACAGGCATTGCTAAAATAATGCTTTATATTCACATTCCATTTTGTAAACAACTGTGCGCTTACTGTGATTTTCATTTCAGCGTATCGCTGGAACGCAAAGAACAGTTGGTGTACGCGCTGTTGTGCGAAATGGAAGAACGCAAAAATTATTTGCCCGCGCCGCTGTTTCCCGCTACCCTGTACGTTGGCGGCGGCACGCCCTCCACGCTCGCTCCCTCCGAGTTGCACGCATTGATAGAAAAAGCCCGCCGGCTTTTTACGCCGCCGGCCTTTTCGGAAATCACGGTGGAAATAAACCCCGATGACAGTACGCCGGAATATCTTGCACAATTGTACGACATGGGCGTAACCCGTCTAAGCATTGGCGTGCAATCATTCCAAGAGCGGCTATTGAAACAGTTGCGGCGCAGGCACTCGGCGCAACAAGCGATAGACTGCGTAAAAACGGCACAGGCCGCCGGTTTCAAAAACATCACGATAGATTTAATGTACGGACTTCCGCAACAAACGCCGGAAGAATGGCGGCAAGATATTGCGCAAGCCTTGTCGCTCCATGTGCCGCACCTGTCCGCCTATCATTTGGGTATCGAGCCGAGAACGCTGTTCGGCAAACAATATGCAAAAGGAACGCTGTCCCTGCCCGAAGAAGAAACCGGCATACAACAATTCTTATACCTGCACGACACATTGGAGAACGCGGGATACGTGCATTATGAAATTTCCAATTTTGCCCTTGACGGCTTCCGTGCGGAACACAATAGCGGCTACTGGAAAGGATTTTTCTATCTCGGCATCGGCCCCTCGGCGCATTCGTATAACGGGCAAAGCCGGCAATGGAACATAGCGAACAACCGCCGCTACATGGAAGCAATAGAAAACAGGCAGCCGGCATTTGAAACGGAAACCCTGACCACCGAAATGCGCTTCAATGAATACCTCCTCCTTTCGCTGCGCACCGCCGAAGGCGCGGACTTGCAATACATGGCCATCACATTCGGCGAGCCGTTTTTGCAACATTGTTTGCAACAGGCGCAACATTATTTAGCGTCCGGCGATTTGGTGCATACCGGCAACCAACTGCAAATCCCGCCGCGCCGCTTCCTGCTTTCAGACGCCATCATCCGCGATTTGTTCCGCTGATGAATAAAAATTGTTTACCTTTGTAAAAAACCACTATTGATTTATGGCAACAACAACGAAAAAAAGAACGCCCCAAAGCGCGTCCCGCAAGGTAGCGGCAAAAACAGAGAAACCTAAAAAACTATCCAAATTAGGGCAATGGATGCGGGAACACCCCAAAGGGGACATGATTATTTACGACCAATCTGTACTCTATAATTAAAGTTATGCGTTACCTGATTGATACGAATATTCTTATCCGGCTGCGGACAGAAATATCCTTCATTTCAAAAGAGGTGCTGCAAATACTTGAAGACCTCGAAAACCGGATATATATCAGTACCGTGAGTATTCAAGAAATTTTTATGCTTTTGCAAGCCGGTAAAATCCATGTTCCGGTGTGGAAACAGGCGCAGGATGTTTTTGAATTTATTGAAACGAACGGGATAAGTATAAACTACGTCAAAAAGGAACACCTGCTTACCTTTGCCGGACTAATGCCGGTCAGCGGACATCACGACCCGTTTGACCGGATGATTATTGCCCAAGCCCTCACCGAAAAAATACCGCTCATCAGTAGCGATGCCAAGTTTACCGCCTATCGAAAACAAAAATTAGACTTTATTTTCAACGAAAAATAAAATTTGCAGATAAAAAATATTGTAATATATTTGTAGCGTTTAAGACGTTCTTTGAAATAAGATAATCGGTATGAAAACCGGTTTTTATTCTTTCGCTAAAACTTCGCACTTTTTGGTTCACATAGAATAACAACGTCAAGAGACGTGGATTGTTTTTATATGTGAACAGGTAGCGAAGACCTATAGCGAAATAAAAGTAATTCACGTTTATTTTTTTATATACTACGGAGGCTGAAATAAACGGAATAATTGGCAGCGGATAAAAAATCGTAGCACGGGGTTGTATTTTTAGATTACACGGATTTATACGGATTATGCGAATTATATAGCAGTAAAGATGTGTTTTGTACAAAGAAAAAGTTTGTGTTTGACAGATGCAAAACGCCTCCTGAACTGCAAAAAGAACGCGGCGGCATTAAATTTTTAAACCTTAAATTATAATAATCCCGAAATGTCCATTAGCCGGATTGCTGGAATTGAACATGAATACGATCACACAATTTAGCAATCCAGTTTCTGCGATTCATGTCTAAAGCCATTTTAACAATAATCCTGTCA
>JAIROQ010000208.1 GCA_031257455.1 Prevotellaceae bacterium
GCATAAATTATATAAAATATTGAATTTACATTTTTGAATGTGGAATGTGGAATTAAAAATATGTATCTTTGTATCCATTTTGAAAAAATAGATGAAAACACCTTTGCAGGCCATAGCAAGCGGCAGCCAAATCACGGAATATATCCCGCAACGCAGTCCCATAGTGATGGTCGATACATTATTCGGCGTGGAGGGCGAATATTCTTATTCCGGCCTGACGGTCGCACCGGATAATATCTTTGTGGAAAACGGCCGGCTCAATGAGCCGGGCATCATCGAACATATTGCCCAGTCGTGCGCATTGCGCGTGGGCTATATCTGCAAACAGCAATGCCAGCCGATACCGGTGGGTTATATTGCGGCGGTGAAAAATATGGTCTTCACTTCCGCTCCTGCGGTGGGCGATACGGTAGTTACTACCGTAAAAATCTTACAGGAAATATTGGATGTAACGCTGGTCGCCGCCGAAGTGCGCAACGGTGAAACGCCTGTCGCCACGTGCGAAATGAAAATATTTTTGAATAAATAATATAACAAAAACAAACTATGGCAAAAGAAGTAACCACCCTTGAAGAAAATTATTCCCAATGGTACAACGACCTCGTGCTTAAAGCCGGTCTGGCGGAAAACTCCGCTGTACGCGGTTGTATGGTCATCAAGCCGTATGGCTATGCCATCTGGGAAAAAATACAGGCGGCGCTGGATAAAATGATTAAGGACACAGGCCATGTCAATGCCTATTTCCCGTTGTTTATCCCGAAATCATTTTTCAGCCGGGAAGCGCAGCATGTCGAAGGTTTCGCAAAGGAGTGCGCAGTAGTTACGCACCACCGGTTGATGAACAGCCCGGACGGCAAAGGAGTGGTAGTAGACCCTTCGGCCAAACTGGAAGAAGAGCTGATTGTACGCCCTACGTCCGAAACAATTATCTGGAATACCTATAAAAACTGGATAAAGTCCTACCGCGACTTGCCGGTATTGTGCAACCAGTGGGCGAATGTGGTACGCTGGGAAATGCGCACGCGTTTATTCCTCCGCACGTCCGAGTTCCTGTGGCAGGAAGGGCATACCGCACATGCCACGCAAGTCGAGGCGATAGAGGAAACGAAACGCATGGTATATGTATATGAACGTTTCCTCCGCGAGTGGATGGGAATTCCGGTGATTGTCGGCTCGAAGACCCCAAGCGAACGTTTTGCCGGCGCGCTGGACACCTTGTGTATCGAGGCCATGATGAAAGACGGGAAAGCCCTGCAGGCCGGCACGTCCCACTTCCTCGGGCAGAATTTTGCCAAAGCCTTTGACGTGCAGTTCGCCACTAAAGACGGCGGGCTGGATTATGTGTGGGCAACCTCTTGGGGCGTTACCACGCGCCTGATGGGCGCACTCATTATGACGCACAGCGACAACTACGGCCTGCTGCTTCCGCCGAAACTGGCGCCCATACAAACAGTACTTGTGCCTATATATAAAGGCGAGGAAGAACTTTCGCAAATGCTGGAACGCCTGCAAACCCTGAAAAAGGAACTGGAAGCAAAAGGTATTACCGTCAAAATAGACGACCGCGACAATGTACGTTCGGGCTTCAAATTTGCCGAATGGGAACTCAAAGGCGTACCGGTACGCCTGGCGCTCGGCCCGCGCGACCTGCAAAACAATACCATTGAACTTGCCCGCCGCGATACGATGGTAAAACAAATTGTTCCGCAAGCGGGCATAGCGGACTGTATCGAACAATTATTGCCGCAGATACAGCAAAATATTTACCAAAAAGCGCTCGACTTCCGGGAAAAGAATACGTTTGCGGTAGACAGCTACGATGAATTCAAGCAACGTATCGAAGACGGCGGCTTCTTCCTTTGCCACTGGGACGGCACGGCGGAAACCGAAGAAAAAATCAAGGAAGAGACCAAAGCGACCATTCGCTGCATTCCGTTGGACGCCCCGCAGGAAACCGGCAAATGTATGGTCACCGGCCGTCCTTCGGCACAACGGGTAGTGCTTGCCCGCGCATATTAATGCAAGTTAGTTATGAGTTATGGGTTGGCTGACGCCACTGCGCTTGCCGCAACTCATAATTCATACCTCTTAAAAAGCCCTTGCGAGGTGTGCTGCATTTCCAATCGGAGCAACCATTCTTTACGGTGCAGTCCGCCGGCATAGCCGACTAATTTACCGTCCGCACCGATCACGCGATGACATGGAATAATAATAGCTATGCGGTTTTTCGCGTTGGCTGTGCCTACGGCGCGTATGGCTTTTTCATCGCCAATCCGCTGCGATAATTCCGTATAGGAAATCGTTTCGCCATAGGGTATTGTTTGCAATTCTTTCCAGACGCGTTGTTGGAAGTTCGAGCCGACAGGCTCTAACGGCAGCGCAAAGGCGGTGCGTGTGCCGGCAAAATATTCGTCTAATTGCCCGATACATTTTTTCAATACCGGGTTTGTTATTGCCGGCAGCGCTTCCGGCGCTGTTTCGCAAAATGCCACTGTACGGATATGCGTGCCGGTGGCGGTTATGTGCAGCCATCCGGCAGGCGAGCGGTAATAGGCCGTGTCGCGGGGCATGCGCAGTAAATCCTCTTCGGGTAATGCCACCGCTGCGCCGCCCTTTTGTAACAACGGTTTGTAGCGCAACGAGGGCGAGGGGATGAAGTCGCCCAGCCCTAAACGTTCCCAGCGTGCATCCACCGCTGCAATGGTTTCGCCGGAGGCGCATATAATATTCGGCCAGCGGCGGGGAAATACCTGTTCGCTCTTGGTGGTCGCATCGATGAATAATTGCCCGTCTGTTATGCGGCAATCGCGCACAGCGTCTATGTTGTTTCCCAGCAGCCATACGCAGGTGGCGGTATCGTCCAGCGGAACTTGCTTGTCGAATTGCGCGACCACGCGCGCCGGAGGCCTTTTATCGCCCTTGTGAATAAAGGCGTAGAATGCTTCTTTTTCCGCTACCGTCCTGTCCTGTCCTTTGGCGGTGGCGTCCATGCAGATTTTCCCGCCGAAGGCCGGCGCGGTGGCGGCATGGTCTAAGACGTCCAGAGGGCCGCTGCTGAAATACGTGTCTGTGGCGGGGTGATAATGTTGCGCTACATACCGCGCCAATGCGGGATAATCGGTAATATCCACGTCCCCGTCCACGACAATCATTATTTTGTTAAACATCATTTGTCCCGCGCCCCACAAGGCATGCGCCGCTTTTATAGCCTGTCCCGGATAGTCGTTTTTTATTTTTATAATCGCCAGATTATGCGACACGCCTTCCACAGGCAGGTGCATATCCACTATTTCGGGCAGTAAGGCCAGGCGGATGGGTGCTAAAAAAATCCGCTCCGTAGCGCGGGAGAAGCAGGCGTCTTCCTGCGGCGGAATACCGACTACCGTAGCCGGATATATGGCGTCCCTGCGGTGCGTGATACAGGTTACCTGCATCACCGGATACAAATCTTCCAACGAATAAAATCCGGTATGGTCGCCGAAAGGGCCTTCTACTTCGGGCAGCGCATTTGCATCGACATAGCCCTCGATGACAAAGTCGGCATCGGCCGGTACTTCCAGCGGCTGGGTCAGGCAACGCACCAGTGATACCGGCTTATTCCGCAAAAAACCCGCCAGCAGGTATTCATCTACATTTTCGGGCATGGGGGCTACCGCGCAATAGGCATACGCCGGGTCGCCGCCCAGCGCTACGGCTACCGGGAAATGCCCGTCCCCGTGCTGCGCCGCAAAAGCGGCAAAGTGCCTGGCGCCGGTCTTGTGGCGATGCCAGTGCATACCGGCAGCGGTAGGGGAAAAAACCTGCATCCGGTACATTCCCACATTGCGCGCGCCGGTCAGGGGGTCTTTCGTATGCACCATCGGCAGGGTGATGAAGCGTCCGCCGTCATGCGGCCAGCACTGCAATACCGGTAACTTCGAGAGGTCGGGCTGTGGCATGACTACTTCCTGACAGCGGCCGCGCCCCCTGCTTATTTCTGGCAGCCATTGCGCCGCCTGCTGCAGCGCCGGCAGCAGTTTCAGCTTATCCCATAACGTTTGTTTGGGGGAGAGGACGTCTGCAAACAGCCGGTTGAATTTCTGCGTTACCTCGTCATAGGCGTTTAGTCCCAGCGCCTGCAACAGGCGCGAATCCGACCCGTATAAATTCATCAACACCGGAAATGCCGTGCCGGTATTCTCGAACAGCAGGGCTTTCCCGCCGCCTTCGCTTTTAGCCATGCGGTCGGCTATCTCCGCCATCTCCAACACGGGATTAACAAATTCCCGGATGCGGACGAGGCCGGGATAAGTCGTAAGCCATGAGTTGTTGATTTGTTTATTTGTTGATTTGTTCATTTGTTGAGTTGTTGAGTTGTTTATTTGTTTATTTGTTGAGTTGTTTAACTGTTGAGTTGTTGATTTGTTTATTTGTTTATTTGTTGATTTGTTTAGGTGTTTAATTGTTGAGTTCAACAGTTCAACAACTCAACAAATCAACAGTTCAACAGTTCAACAACTCAACAGAGAGATTTAAACAAATCAACAAATAAACGTGCTTTTGCGGCGGCGGTTTGGGCAAAATGAGGGCTGCGGTCGGCAAAGATGATTTCCCGGGATGAATTTACCAGCAGGCCGACCTGTTCGTTAAGACCATATTTGACGACTTCCTGCAAGTCCCCGCCCTGCGCGCCGATACCGGGTACTAACAGGAAATGGCGGGGGATAATTTTCCGTATCTCCGCCAGCATTTCCGCCCGGGTCGCGCCTACTACATACATTATATTATCCTCCGTGCCCCATGCGGACGAGGTTTCCAGTACCGTTTCATACAGTTTCCGGCCGCCGGCGAGGGGCAGCGTTTCAAAATCCGCAGACGAGGCATTCGAAGTCAATGCCAGTAACACCGCCCATTTACCGCCATATTCCAAAAATGGCTGCACGGAGTCGCGCCCCATGTAAGGCGAGAGCGTTACCGCATCCACGTCCATAGTCTTAAAAAACGCTTCGGCGTAGAGGCGGGACGTATGGCCGACATCACCGCGCTTGGCGTCTGCAATGATGAACATTTCGGGATAGCTTTGCCGGATATACTGCACGGTCTTTTCCAGCTGCGCCCAGCCGCTTGCGCCGTGCGCCTCATAGAAGGCCACATTCGGTTTGAACGCCACCGCATACGCCGCCGTAGCGTCAATAATCGCACGGTTGAAGGAATACAGGGGCTCGGGCAGGGATAATAAGTGTGCCGGCAGTTTCGTTATATCGCTGTCCAGCCCCACGCAAAGGAATGATTGCTTGCGCAGGATTTGTTCGTATAATGCTTGTGAGGTCATGTTTTTTTGAAGTATGAGGTATGAAGTATGAGGTATGAGTTGCGACAAGCGCAGTTTAAAGTTTAAGGTTTAAAGTTTAAGGTTTAAGGTTAGTTGGCGCGTCAGCCCAATCAGTCACATCATTACATTAGCACATCATCACATCATCACATCATTTTTATTCGCTGACGAAGGGCTGGCGGTTTTTGATGGAACGACCGAGTGTGAGTTCGTCAGTATATTCCAGTTCGTCTCCGAAGCCCACGCCACGCGCAATGGTCGTGATGGCGACAGGAAAATCGCGCAGTTTTTTGTAGAGATAGAAACAGGTTGTTTCGCCTTCCATAGTCGTACTTAAAGCAAGGATAATTTCCTTTATATCGCCGGCAGCCACCCGTTGCAGGAGGGGTTCAACCGTTAAATCATCCGGGCCTATGCCGTCCATCGGCGAGATGATGCCGCCCAAGACGTGATACACGCCATTATATTGCTGCGTATTTTCAATGCTCAACACCTCGCGCACCGTTTCCACGATGCACACAATGCTGTGGTCGCGGCGCGGATTGCTGCAAATAGCGCACCGGCCGGAGTCGGAAAGCGTATGGCAGACGGTACAGTATTTTATTTCGTTGCGCAACGTGATAAAGGTATTGCCGAATTGCTCCACGTCTTCACGCGGTTGTTTCAACAGGTGCAACACCAGCCGCAGCGCTGTCTTCCTGCCTATGCCCGGCAATTTTGCCAATTCTTCTACAGCGGCTGTTAATAATCTGGATGGATATTCGGAAAACACGGGAGAGAGAGTTAAAAGTTAAGAGTTAAGAGTTAAAAGTTAAAAGTTAAAAGTTAAGAGTTGTCCGGCGCCAGCCAACTCATACCTCATACTTCATACCTCAATTTGGTTATTGCTTCCGGTGGGCGGACAGGGCGGCGGGTGGCGGCGTCCATAAAAGCCAGTACCGTGCTGCCGGTGCAGACAAGTTGTGCGGTTTCATTGTATATTTCGTATGTGAAACAAATACGTGCCGTGATTTTCCCGCTGATACCGGTACGTATGGTCAATATTTCATCGTAGCGGGCAGGAAGGAAATAGCGGCATTCTGCCGAAATAATCGGCATCAATACCCCATCCGCTTCTATACTTGCATAAGAAATACCGCATGACCGGATAAACTCCGTGCGCCCTGTTTCAAAATAACGAATATAGTTGGAATGATGTACTACGCCCATACGGTCGGTTTCATAGTACTGTACGCGAATTTTTGTTTCATGCATGGTGATGATGTGATGATGTGATGATGCGCCGCCCAATTCTTAATTCCTAATTCTTAATTCCTAATTCTCCTGCGATGCGTGCAAACTTTTCGTCTAATGCTTTCGACACGTTGTCGTAGTCTTCCCTGCCCGGCAGTTGGGTTTGTACGCCGAAATAGAACTTTATTTTCGGCTCTGTGCCGGACGGGCGTACGGAAACAATCGTACCGCCGGCAGTGATATACTGCAACACATCGGATTTGGCAAACGGTAGCGGGCGGCGTTCGCCGGTGCGCACATCAAGGGTTTCCGAAGTAAGGTAATCATGGATGACCGCCACGCTGTCGCTGTCGATGCTCTGCAATGGCCGGCTGCGGAAGTTTTTCATCATTTCCCGTATCTGTTCCAATCCGTCTTTGCCTTCTTTCGTGATAGCGACAAGCGTTTCCTTGAAAAACCCGAATTGCATATACACATCCAGCAATACATCGAACAATGATTTGCCCTGCATGGCCGCCCATGCCGCCATTTCTGCAATAGCGCAGGAGGTGGTTACCGCATCCTTGTCGCGTACAAATTCGCCCACATTGAAACCGAAACTCTCTTCGCCGCCGCAGATAAAGGTTTTCTTCCCTTCCTGTTCGCGGATGACTTGGGCAATATACTTGAAGCCGGTGAATACATTGAATACTTCCACCCCGTAATGCTCCGCAATACGCCGCATCAGGTCGGTCGTAACGATGGTTTTGATGATATATTCCCTGCCGGTCAGTTTCCCCAATTCTTTCCACCGCCCCAATATATAATAGGTCAGCAGCGAGTTCGTCTGGTTGCCGTTGAGCAGCATAAATTCGCCTTGCGGGTTACGGATAGCCAGTCCCGTACGGTCGGCGTCAGGGTCGGTGGCAATGATGAAGTCGGCGCCGGTGCTGCGGGCTTTGTCCAACGCCATCTTCAAGGCAGCAGGTTCTTCCGGGTTGGGCGATTGCACAGTCGGGAAATTGCCGTCCGGAACATCCTGTTCCGGTACGTGGATGATATTGGAAAAACCTTTCCGCTTCAGGGCTTCGGGTACTAATGTAATGCCCGTGCCGTGCAGCGGCGTATAGACGATACGCAATCCCGGATGCTTCTCTATCGCTTCCGGCGACAGCGTCAATTCCATGACTTTGGCGAGATAGGCCTCGTCAAGGTCTTTCCCGATACGTTGAATGGCGCTTTCATTCCCTTCAAATTTCACTTGCGCCGGGCCGGTGATTTTTGTTACTTCGGCGATAATATTTTTATCATGCGGCATGGTTACCTGTGCGCCGTCATTCCAATAGGCTTTATAGCCGTTGTATACTTTCGGATTATGCGAAGCGGTAATCACCACGCCCCCCTGACAGTCCAGCCGGCGAACGGCAAAGCTCAATTCCGGCGTGGGGCGCAGGGCTTCAAAAAGAAATACCTTGATGCCATTGGCGGCAAAAACGCCCGCCGTAATCTGGGCAAAAAAGGAACTGTTATTGCGACAGTCGTAAGCAATAGCCACTTTTATTTCCGGCAAACCGGGAAAACTTTTCCGCAGGTAATTAGCCAGTCCCTGCGTGGCCATGCCGACAGTATATTTATTCATCCGGTTTGTTCCGACGCCCATGATACCCCGCAATCCGCCGGTGCCAAATTCCAAATCACGGTAAAAACTCTCCGTCAGTTCGGCATTATCCGCCGCCAATAATGCACGTACCTGCGCTTTGGTTTCCTCATCGTAGCTACCGTCAAGCCACTGTTGAGCGCGTTGTTTTACTAAATTGTCCATAATTTTAAAGTTAAGAGTTAAGAGTTATGAGTTATGGGTTATGGGGGCTATTGCTATTAGAAATTAGAAATTAGAAATCACCTTCGCTAAGGCCTCCTGCCAAGGAGGGGGGGTGATGCCATAAATATGTTTAATTTTATCACAATTCAATACGCTGTATTGCGGGCGGCGGGCTTTCGTGGGA
>JAIROQ010000117.1 GCA_031257455.1 Prevotellaceae bacterium
TCTCCGGCCAGACATCAAAACCGGCCAGACATACATAGACAATGCCCGAGAGAAAGCCCTGCACAAAATATACCAAATCTGGGACGCACAGGAGAAAAAGATGCAAAACCTCTCTCCCGTCGACATAACAGGCAGCAAAGACAAGGACGAAATCCGCAGGCAAGTGGAACGCATATCTAAGGAAACCGTGAAAGCCGTAGAGCCCGTCTTCAAAGAATTAGGAATAAACTATTAGTTTTTGTTTTTTTGTTAATTACAAAATGTTGTGACTTGATTGCATTCTTTGAAATTTTGTGGTAGCTTTTGAACAGGAATTCCTCAGAGAAACGGCAGATGAAATTGAGATTTGATTGTATTCGCCTCCGGTAGGAGGCGTTTTTATTTTCTGAGATGGGTAGATTTTGTGTTATAACATAAATCATTCCCAAATCTATTCCCACCAAATAAAAAAGCATCTGCTTTTCAGATGCTTCTTCATCACCATCGTGCCCGGAACAAGATTCGAACTTGCACACCGAAACCGGCGCTACCCCCTCAAAGTAGTGTGTCTACCAATTCCACCATCCGGGCAATACATCTTCATAACGCATAAAATCTCTTAAAAGGGAGTGCAAAGATAATAAAATTTTGGCTAATGCAAGAATGGAAAATGTCGTAACTCATAATTTGTAACTCTTCGTTCTTAACTCTCCTATGGTCTTCGCGGTTCAGGCGGGCGCGGCGGCGTGGGGGCGGGCGGCGGCGGCTGGTTGCGCTGTTTATTCCGGTAATTGATGTAGCCCCGTACATTTTCTTCCACCAGCGCCCCCCAAAAGAAAAGACTGACTGCTGTAGCTATGCCGGTATTTATTTGCATTTGCCGGCGTTCTTCCCGCAATCTTCCGATTATTTCCTGTTCCATACTGCGAACGGAAAGCAGGTTGCGTTGCGTGAGTACATCGTCATAAGTAGCGTTGGTAAGTAACGGGTCTATGGAAAAATTAAGTTGAACCGGTTTTGCAATCATGCTATGGTAGAGCGGCAGGAAATAAAACGGCGATACCGGCCTCGCCGCCGGCCGGCTGACGGTCGCCGTATCCTGTGGCATGCGATGCGCCAAAGCAGGCACGGCTATCAAGAGTAAAAGTAAAAACAGCGGATACTTATACATTCTGTTATTTGGATTAGTAAACATAGCTGGCGTGTTTTTCGTACTTCAATAAATCGGCTAACATGGATGATTTGGCATTGAAATGAAAATTCCAACTCCGGTAACTTCCGAAGGGCGTCCATGAAACGGCAAATTCAAAACAGTGCAAATCATAATGGATATTAAAGGTCGTCATCGTCAATTTCAAATTTTTGAAATCAAAACCCGAATTTATCGACACATTCATTGCCTCCGTCAATTTCACCTGCCCGTTCAATCCCAGCGACTGTATATAATTTTTTTGTTTTATTCCTATCCCCAACGCATTTTGCGTGTAGCTGGTATTGTAGTTAAACGAATAGTTAAAACCCAACGACCAGGGCGCTTTGAAGTCCTGGTAGAATTGGTAGTCGGTGTAAAGGTATTCGCCTGTTTCGGGATGATAGTGTGCGATACCGTCCAATGAGGGCGCATTATTTTTAAATCCGTTTTCCCCGCCCTTGAACTGGTAGCCGAAAGAAAAACCGACAGTAAGCAGCCGCGCAAGCCCCTGTCCGGCGCTTACGGCATACCTGCCTATCCTCCTGCCGCCAATATCTACGGCATAGGGGTCGAAAGAAGCATTGACATTTACAGCTACTTTTCCGGCAATATTCGTGTTCATCGACATGCTTATGTTTGAAAGTTTCATGGAATCCGCCAAGAAGTTGTAACCGCTGCTCATGCTGAGGTTGTCTATCAGTTTCACTTTGCTGGTGCCTCCGTTGACGGTATCTTTTTTATTGCGTATTTTCATTTCAAGGTTATTGCTCAACGAGAAACTAAGTCCCGCCGAACGTCCCCTGCCGGACGGCTGGTAAACGCCGGCATAGGAATAATATTCCACATCGGTACTGTCCCTCTGGTAGGTTCTGTAGCCCCTGTTCCAGCCCCACGTCACCAAATCAGGACGGAATGATGCGCTGATGCTCGGCGATATCATGTGGCGGAAAGCCTGTATAAAGGCATTGCGCCCGAACATAAAAGTCCCGTACAAACGGGTGCTTGCCGAAATACCAAAACTGAGGTCATGGCTGAAATGAAGTTCGGAAAAGGATTTGCTCTTTACTTCCTCTACCCTTTTTGTCGAATCGTTATAAGTCCGGGTGAGGTTTTGGAAAAACATGGTCATCCCGTAGGTAACGCTGGGGGCAAGTTGGATATGGTTTAATACATTGAATGACGGGAGTTGGATATTGAAATTATGTTTCATGCCGTTCTCCAATTTTCTCCAGAAGTCGGGGCTTCCCCATTCCGATTCCTTGAAGCGGATTTTATTGTCAAACGTAGTCGAATAGCCCAATGCAAAACGTTCGTAGAAACGTTCCTTGCCCACTGCATTCTTCCGCTTGAACGGGTAGATAGTGTTCATGGTTAACGTAAGATTGGGCAATGTCAAGGCATACGAACTGTCCTGCATATTCTGGCTGTGCGTCAGGTTGACCGAAAGGTTGAACGGCGATCCTTCCCATGATTTGCGGAACGAGATACTCGACTGCGCCGTTGATTGCAGCGCCATTTGCGGATTGGCCTGGCTATTGTGTCTCCGGTACGATGAGGTCATAAACGAAACGCTTGCGCCGAACGACATGTTGGGATTGGCTTTCTGGTCTTGTTGATGCCGCCAGTTGATAGAAAACTCGCGCGATGAACTGTAATCGGAAGCGCCTTGCAGCCCCGATACATTTTCCCGCCATTGCAAATTGAAAGATCCGTCGAATTTGTACATTTTTTTGTAGCGCGACGCCGCTTGAAAGCCGTACGTCCCCAACGTAAAATAATCTGCCGTGAGCGCCAAATCAAAATATTCGCCGAAGACAAAATACCAACCGATGCCGGTTACATAAAAACCGCGCGATGCTTCTTCGCCGAACGAAGGGAAAAGAAATCCGCCGCTCCGGTCATTGCGCTTCGGGATAAACCCGAAAGGAAGAAACAGGGGGGTCGGCACATCTTCGATAACCAAATAGGCCGGGCCGAAAACCGTTTGGCTGTTCGGCTCCGGCGTTATTCTGGCACGCGACAGCTTCAGGAAAAAATGCGGGTGGGGCGCATCGCAAACGGTATATTTCCCGCCGGCTACATTGATAGCATCATCCGGCATTTTCTTGATGACCGTCCCGTGCAGGTAAGCATCGCCTTCCTGCGTGAGCACTTCATTAATTCTTGCCTTGCCGGACGAAAAATTATAATGCATGGTTTGCATGGCATACTCTTTCCCGCTTTCTTTCATCACCGGCGTACCGACCCATTTTCCGGTGGAATCCTGCCTCCCCGATGCAAAGACTATCCGCGTTTCAAAATTGTATGCCATGTAATCGGCTTTTATTTCCGTATCGCCGCTTTTTACCGCCACATCGCCGTAGTAATAAATCATCCGTTCCTCCCCGCTAAAATCATAGATGATGGAATCTTTCGCATCGCTGAATACCGGGTCGTCCAGCGAACTTTCTTTTTGGACGGAAAGGGTATCGGCAGCCGCAGAAAGGGTATCGATAACCGAAGAAAGGGTATCGACAGCCGGCGGAAGGGGACTGTATAACGTATCCTGCGCGGGAGCTGTCGTGTCGCCGGCGTCACTGTGAAAGCCGCCGGCCGGGCAAGGCAGCAAAAACAGAATAGCGAAAAAATATGAATATACCGTTTTCAATAATGATTATTCAAAAATAATGTGCTATTTTTGCACACAGGTTGCAAAGTTAGTTGATTTTTTTTATTCACTAAACTGTTCCGGCAAAAAGATGATACTAAATTTCAAAAATATTTTACGATGCCTCTGTTTCCTGCTTCCGGCAACAGGCGCAGGGGTGTTACGGGCGCAGGTTGCCGCCGGCAATATTCAAATCCGTAAAGTAGTTATTGACGCCGGGCATGGCGGCGTAGATCCGGGCGTGGTCGGGAGACAACTGAAAGAAAAAGATGTGGTGCTGGACATAGCCCTCAAAGCAGGCGCATTCATCAACGAAGCCCATCCCGATGTCGAAACCATTTACACGCGCGACACCGATATCTTCGTGGAATTGACGGAACGCACCAATATCGCTAACCGGAACAATGCGGATTTTTTTATTTCCATTCATGTCAATAGCGTACTGAACCGGAGAAATACGGCTACCGGCGGATTTGAAACGTATATTCTGGGGATGGACCAGTCGGACCGGAATATGGAAGTGGCCAAACGGGAAAATGCCGTGATTAGTTATGAAAAAGACTATGCCACCAAATACGAAGGCTACGACCCGAACTCGCCCGAATCATTCATCATTTTCTCACTCATGCAAAATTCCTATTTCGACCAAAGTTTAATGTTTGCTTCTATGGTGCAGGAGGAAATGGATAAAGGCTCGCCGATAAAAAAGAACAGGGGCATTAAACAACAACCCTTATTGGTGATATGGCGTACCGCCATGCCCAGCGTATTGATAGAAGTCGGTTTCCTTTCCAATCCGGACGAAGAAAACCTGCTGAAAAAAGAAGAAACGCGGGAAAGCATTGCCAAATGTATTGCTACGGCTTTTTCCACCTATAAAGCATACTACGAACGGAAACACAAACCGGGCGCGGAAAATAGCGTGAACGTAACTGCCGGCAACGCGGCGGCAACAGTTACCGGAACGACCGGCAACAGCAGTCCGGCAACAACAACGCCAGCGGCAAGTACGAAAAAGACCTTCTCCACTGCGTCAAAATCACCCGTCACTTATGCCGTACAGGTTTTCGTTCTGTCCGTAAGGCGACCGGTGAATGCCGCAGAGTTCCAAAGTCTGGAAAATGTCCGCTGCTTTCCTGATGAACAATTGTTCAAATATACCACCGGCCATTACGAAACGGAAGAACAGGCGCAGGCCGCATGCAGCAAGTTGCGTAAAGAATACCCCCGCGCTTTCGTAGTAGCCATTCAAGACAACAGAATTATTAAACCAACAAAATAACCGTTATGCAAATCAGAAAAGAAATTAAAATAGGAATTTATGCAGTCGTAATTATAATAGGTATGTACTGGCTGTTCAATTTTCTTAAAGGCGAAGATATTTTCAATACCCATGCGACCTATTATATCAGCTACGACAGAGTGGACGGCCTGTCGGCTTCTTCGCCGGTATTCCTGAAAGGATTGAAAATAGGCGTTATTTCCGATATAACATACGAAGAAGACGGGCAACAGT
This sequence comes from Prevotellaceae bacterium, assembly GCA_031257455.1. GTDB lineage: Bacteria > Bacteroidota > Bacteroidia > Bacteroidales > UBA932 > JAIRKX01. Next base: position 5,335 of record JAIROQ010000117.1, read on the forward strand.
TTCTGGTATCCGTACAGGTAAAGAAGGCTTATCATATTCCCGACAATTCCGTAGCGGAAATTTTTTCGACCGGCCTGATGAGCGGAAACGGTATCCGTATCTTGCCCGGCAACAGCCCTGTTATCGCCGCCTCGAAAAGCCGCCTGGCGTCAAGCATTGCGCCGGACATTATAAGTTCGCTGACACCGCTGAAAGAGCAGACGGAAGCGCTGCTCGCCAACCTGAATACCACTATCACCGCCGTAAATAATATATTGACCGATGAAACGCAAAAAAATCTGGAAGCAAGCATGAGCAGTTTGCGGAAAAGTTTGCAACATATCGAACAAATTACCGGAACGCTTGGCGCGAAAAACGGACACCTGAATAATACGCTGGAAAATCTGGACGCTTTCTCCTCCGCGTTGCGCAACAACAATGAAAACATACATAAGATAACGGCTAATTTCGCGCAGTTTTCCGACACGCTTCGCCGGGCTGATATAAAAACAACCATTGACCGGTTGAACGTATTGTTGGCGCAAGCCGGCGATACCAGCGGAACGGTGGGACAGCTGCTGCAAAATGATGCATTGTACCGCCACCTGACTGCTACCTTGAACAGTCTGGATGAACTGATTAAAGACCTGCAAAAAAATCCGAAAAAATATGTGCGACTGTCTTTATTCTAATTTTTTCCCTACCATAAAAAAGGTATAAATGTTAATTTTTTAAAAATCGTATTTTTTTTAGAATTGAAAAATAAGGTATTGTAAAAAATCTCAAAAATGCAATACTAAAAAAATTTTTTTATTAGAATTTTTTTTTCAATTTTGTCCTCTCAAAATAATTGTCTGTTTTTTTTCTAAATCTATTAGATTTTTTACGAATATGCCCTCAACTGAAAATCCTCAAAAAGTTTGGAATAACTGCCTTGCAGTGATACGCGACATCATTCCCCAGACAAGTTTTAAAACATGGTTCGAACCTATTGAACCGCTAAAATTAAAAGACAATGTTCTTACTCTTGGCGTATCCAGTACGTTTGTGTATGAATACATCGAAGAACATTTTATCGATTTAATCAGTAAAACACTTCGAAAAGAACTGGGGCCGAATGTGAAACTGGAATACAGCGTACAGGTAGTAGCAAACAAGGATTCGGTGATTTATCCGCCACAGGGATACAGGCCAACGAAAAATAAACCCATTCCCTATCCGATCGGTACGGCAAAAATGTTGCCGAAGGTAGAAGTTATTCCCGGGCTGAAGCAGTTGGAAATCGACCCGCAATTGAGGCCTGAATACTCCTTCTCCAATTTTATAGAAGGCGAATGCAACCGTCTGGCACGTTCGGCAGGCGCTACTATTGCCGAAAAACCGGGCGGCACGGCATTTAATCCGTTGTTCATATACGGCGGCTCGGGGCTTGGAAAAACGCATCTGGCGCAAGCCATCGGTATTGCCGTAAAGGAACGTTCTCTCGAAAAAATTGTGCTGTACGTTAGCGCCAACCGTTTCCAGACACAATTTGTAGATGCGGTAACGGTAAAAAATAAACTCAACGATTTCCTGCACTTTTACCAGATGATTGACGTGCTGATTTTGGACGACGTGCAGGAATTTGCAGGAAAAGAAGGAACACAGAATGCCTTTTTCCATATCTTCAATCACCTGCACCAGCTGGGAAAACAGTTGATACTGACGTCAGACAAGCCGCCGGTAGAATTGCAGGGACTGGAACAGCGCCTGCTGTCGCGCTTCAAATGGGGACTTTCGGCAGAACTGCAAATGCCGGATGTGGAAACACGCATAGCTATCCTGCAAAACAAAATTTACCACAACGGCATGCAGCTTGACGATAACGTGGTATGCTTTATTGCGGAACAAATCACCACCAATATCCGCGAACTCGAAGGCGCGCTGGTATCATTACTGGCGCAGGCCACGCTTAATAAAAAAGCCATCACACTGGAACTGGCCGAAGAGACAATAGAAAAATTAGTATGTTCTACGCAGCACGAAATTTCCATCGGCGATATACAGAAAGTGGTTTGCGGTTATTTCAACCTCACGCCCGAAGGCATGTTGTCGAAATCGCAAAAACGCGAAATCGTGCAAGCCCGCCAGATTGCCATGTATCTCAGCCGTAATTTGACCAAAGATTCTTTGGCCTCTATCGGCGCGCAAATCGGCGGAAAAGACCACGCCACCGTACTCCATGCCTTCAAAACCGTGCGCGACTTGATGGATACCGACAAACATTTCAAGCAATATGTTGTCGATATCGAAAAACAGTTGAAAGAAACATGGTAAACGCGGATTACGCGGATGTGGATGCACGGATTACGCGGATGTGAAAGCACGGATTATAAAAAACCTCATTACTTTACAGTGATGAGGTTTTTAGTTTTTAATGCTTGGCGCGTTAGCTTGTCAACAACTCAACAACTCAACAACTCAACAACTCAACAAAATGATTGGAAGGTTTCCACTCATGATTGAAAAGTTTCCACTCGTGATTGGAAAGTTTCCACTCATGATTGGAAAGTTTCCACTCGTGATTGGAAAGTTTCCACTCGTGATTGGAAGGTTTTCACTCGTGATTGGAAAGTTTCCACTCGTGATTGGAAAGTTTCCACTCGTGATTGGAAAGTTTTCACTCGTGATTGGAAAGTTTTCACTCGTGATTGGAAAGTTTCCACTCGTGATTGGAAAGTTTCCACTCGTGATTGGAAAGTCTTCACTCTTGATTGGAAAGTTTTACATCATAATGTAAATTAAATTAGTAACTGCATATTTTAGTTGTTTGTTTAAAGTTTAATGTTTAAAGTTGGCGGACGCACCAGCCCAATTAGTCACATTAGCACATTAGCACATTAAGCAGATTTCTCCGCTCCGCGCACTCGTTCCTCGTGCGCTCCGGTCGAAATGACGACTGTCCCCGTCATTCCGAGCGGAGCGTAGCGAAGTCGAGGAATCTCCTACGATGCCCCGCTGTCCTTCCCAAACGCCTTGCGTTAGGGAGCAGATTTCTCCACGCGCCCGCTCGTCCCTCGCGGGCTTGGTCGAAATGACGGCTTAGT
>JAIROQ010000158.1 GCA_031257455.1 Prevotellaceae bacterium
TTCTTTTTTAAACCCCTCGAATTCGAGGGGTTTAAAATTGGGATTATACAAGCATTCCCATATCCCCAAATACTCAATTGTATTTCTATTGCGCATCCAGTTTCCTATTACAGCATTGGGATCAGCTGTTTTGAATCTGGCAATATCGGTCAACGAAATATAATCGCCCCCGTTTACCTGAATTACGGTTACTTCCGTGTTTTTTACATTTATTTTTGCCATTTTAATACTTTGTTATATTGTTAATATCCGGCGCAAAGGTAGCATAAATTTGTCAATTGAGAATATAAGCAGCTTGAGAGTCAACCCAGCGGAATGAGTTCTTTAATCATAATAATCCTACCAATCACAAAAATCACCGTTCAGACAACGGGTGGCGGCGTATGTAATCCCATTTCCGCTGCTTTTTGTTCCATCAGGCGGAAGGCTTCGTGGTAATCGTTGTGGATGACGCCGTCTAAAATGGCATTTTTGATGTGTTCTTTGATGATGCCTACGGCGCGGCCGGGCGGCAAATGATAGGTTTCCATAATGATTTCACCGGTAACAGGCGGCTGGAAATTACGGATAGCGTCTTTCTCTTCTACTTCTACTAATTTCTCACGTACTAATTGGAAATTACGCAGGTGGCGTTGTACTGTCTGTTCGTTTTTTGAGGTGATGTCGGCTTCGCACAGGAGCATTAAATCATCAATGTCGTTGCCGGCGTCAAAGAGCAGGCGGCGTACGGCGGAGTCGGTTACTTCTTCCTGCGACAGCGCTATCGGGCGCAGGTGCAGTTGCACCAATTTCTGCACATACTTCATTTTCTCATTCAACGGCAACCGCATTTGCTTAAAAATAGGTGGAATCATCTTCGCGCCGAAAAATTCATGCCCGTGGAAAGTCCATCCTGCTACCGGGTCGTAGTGTTTGGTGGCGGGTTTGGCAATGTCGTGCAGCAGCGCCGCCCAGCGCAGCCAGAGATTATTGCTTTTGGCCGCCACATTGTCGAGGACTTGCAGGGTATGGAAAAAATTATCTTTGTGCCCGCGTCCTTCCACCGTTTTCACGCCTTTCAAATGGTCTAACTGCGGGAAGACCAATGGGAGCAATTTGGTTTTGTCCAGCAGCAAAAATCCCACTGACGGTTTTGCGGAGAGCATGATTTTTTGCAGTTCTTCGGTTACGCGTTCCGTAGAGATAATTTTTATCCGTTCGCGGTTACGTTCTATGGACGCCAATGATTCGGGCACAATGCTAAAACCCAATTGCGCGGCAAAACGAATGGCGCGTAACATGCGCAACGGGTCGTCACTGTAGGTGGCATCGGGTTCGAGGGGCGTGCGTATCCATCCTTTTTGTAAATCGCTTACACCGCCAAACGGGTCTATTAACTTGCCGTAGTCGGCTTTTTGCAGGCTAAATGCCAGGGCGTTTATCGTAAAATCGCGGCGGCGCTGGTCGTCTTCGAGCGTGCCGTTTTCCACAATCGGTTTGCGTGAATCGGCGCGGTAGGATTCTTTGCGTGCGCCGACAAATTCAATATCCATATTATCGTAATGCAACATGGCCGTCCCGAAATTCTTGAACATGACCACCTGCGACTGCAATTGTTTCCCGACTTCTTCCGCCAGGGCAATGCCGCTACCCTGTACCACAATATCTATGTCTTTCGATGGCCGTTGCAGGAAACAGTCGCGCACATAGCCGCCAATAACGTATGCCTGTACGCCCTGCCGCGCAGCCGTTTCCGAAACGATGGTGAAAATTTTCTGCTGCAAAAAGTGCATTTTTTCAGTTATGAGTTATGAATGCTAATAGCTAAAAGTTTCTACGGATTATAACGCGCTTCTTTCAGTAATTGCAGCGCGTCCTGTTGCTGCATCAGGTCTTCGAATGAACAGCCGGTGCGTTCCATATAATTTTTAACAATGCGGTAGCCGGTAAAATTAACGGCTTTTCCCGGCGATTCCTGTGTAAAGTCCGGCGTGAAAGGCGCGTCCCCGATGAATTTCCGCATCGTCAGGAAATTGGTATTGTACAGCAGTTGTTGTTCTACCAAGTATTTCCACATTTGTTGTTCATTGTTCACGCACCATTGCAATTGCTCCGGCGTGAAGCCGGTCAGGCGTTCCAACGGTTGGCCGGGGAAACATCTTTCCAAGGCATACAATAATTTGCCTTCATAAAGCAGCATGGCCAACAGCGTTCCAGCCTGTCCGGCGGGTTCGGGATAAGCGCCTAAGAGCCATGTCCGCACGCACTCCGGCGCAATACGTTCCGGACGCATATTGTACTGCAAATAGCGTGCATACCCCAATGACGCATAAAGTGTATAATCGCTTCCCAGAAAACGGTCCAAACCAATGCCTACCGCCTCGTCTGTGAGCATCATCGCGGTGTTGAAGCCGGATACGCAGGCAATCACGCGCGGCGCCGGCAAGGACGGGAAATAAAATTTCACATGCTTGAAAGCCCCTGTCAAGTCTTCATTCAGGACGGTCATATCGGGAAAAACTTCCATCGTTTTTTCGTAGGCGCTCCGCACCACATCGTGTTGCATAAACCGTGATAACAGTTCCGGGTACAAAGCATTTCGGCTATTGCCGATACGGATGATTTGCCCGTTGAACGTGTCGAAAAATGTCCCGTATTTTTCTTGCAACCCTTGAAGCTGCTGGTAGGCGCTGTCCCGGACAATAGCATATAATTCCCGGTCTAACCGCTCCACCGTAATGGTCAAATCAATGTCGTTGATAACCGCTTCCTGCGAGCGGCATCCGGCCAAAAGCAGCAATCCAAAATAAAGCGCTATCCGTTTCATGGACGTCAAAAATTGTTTTCCTGCAAAGGTAGTAAAAGATGTTGGATTGTGCATTTGTTGTTTTTCTAATAGCTGCCATTTCTTGGGCTGCATGGACACTATAACCGCCCCTTACGCTTTTGTTGCGTTACAATTCCCTGCTGATGCCGGACTGCGATATCCCTATCGCTCTGGTTATCTCCGCTTGCGTACTGACTAGGAATAAACTAATTCGTATTGCATACACATTTGATTTTATAAGGTAGCACGATGAAAGCCTAATGATGTCAGAATATACAGCGGTAAACGCTGTCTATATTGTAGCGTTTTTTTATGTGGTTTTATACTTTAATTCCTCACACATCGAACTTGTACGTAACCCCCTTCCGCTCTCCATCGAGACCACGGGTCATCGGGGCACCACCAGCACTTGTTTGGTGCAACTACCGTATAGATGCATACACAGGGTGCGTAGCTCGAACTACCTTGTATCATATTAGCTCCTTTATAGCTCCCGAGTGGCAGAAATCCCAATAATTCCCATACCAGGCGCATACACACACATTCGTCTGATGTCGGGTATCTCCAACCATCCGGGCATAAGTAATTTTCACCGCCAAATGATGTAAGGTTACCTTGATTATGGGCTTTAATTTCGATGCCACAGGCGGTATAGGTAGAAGCCTCATCTGCTACCAAATCTC
>JAIROQ010000184.1 GCA_031257455.1 Prevotellaceae bacterium
AAGTTCAAAAAGTAAATGCCATCAAACTTAACAGTCAAGAGTTATGCGTTAGCCATATATCAATATATTCCACAAGTAATCTTAATGATTTATTATTTTATCTTCCGAATGTTTATCAATATTGGTTAAGTATTTTTTTGTTTCTGCTGCAACCACTCCGCTTAACAAAATTAGAGCAATAAGATTGGGTATAGCCATCAACCCATTGGTAATATCTGCAAAATTCCAAATCAAATCCAACGAAAACACAGCTCCGGTGAATATCATTATCAAATAAGCAACTTTATAGGGAAGAACGGACTTCCGCCCAAAAAGATATTCAATGGATTTTTCAGCATAATACGACCAGCCGATAATAGTTGTAAAAGCAAACATTAAAAGGGATAATCCGAGCATTGTTTCTCCGAAAGGGATTTTTGAAAAAGCAAGTTGCGTCAAGTTAAAACCGGTAAGTCCCGATTGCCATGCTCCGGTATTTATAATGGTCAGACCGGTGAGAGCGCAAATGATAACCGTATCCCAAAAAGTCCCGGAAGAAGATACTAATGCCTGCCGGACAGGGTTGCGCGTACGGGTGGCTGCAGCAACAATGGCGGCAGAACCAAGTCCCGATTCGTTTGAAAACAATCCGCGCGCAACGCCGTAACGGGCAGCAAGCATTATGACGGTTCCAGCCGCGCCGCCGCCAACTGCTTTAAACGAAAATGCCTGATGAAAAACCAATTTTATACTGTCGATTAACGTTTCATAGCCGGAAATCAAGATAAACAAACATCCCGCCACATAAAAAAACGCCATAAAAGGCACTACGCTTTGGCTTACCCGTGCAATACTTTTTATCCCTCCGATGATTACCAATCCGGCAATGAGCGCCAAAATAAGGCCTATCAGTATTTTTGTTTCAACAATAATTCCGAAAATATTTATTTCGGATGCAAACCGGAAAGTCGTAAAAACAGCGTCCTTTATGGAATTTGATTGTGTGGATGACCCTATGCCAAAAGCCGCCAGCGCAGCAAAGGCGGCAAACATTATTCCTAAAATTCTCCCGAGTTTTTTATTTTTCAATCCATATTGCAGGTAATACATCGGGCCGCCGGCAATACTGCCGTCTTTGCGCATGGTCCTGTATTTTACGGCGAGCAATCCTTCGGCATATTTTGTGGCTATTCCTAAAATACCCGTCATCCAGACCCACAATATTGCTCCGGGGCCGCCGAGAGCAATGGCTGTGGCTACGCCTACGATATTCCCCGTACCGATAGTTGCCGCAAGCGCGGTTGCCAAAGCGCTGAACTGGCTTACGTCCCCATGCGAATTCTTGTCGCGCGTTACGGAAAGACGGATGGCCTTGCCGATATATCTTTGTATAAAACCAAGCCTGCAGGTTAAAAAAATATGCGTCCCGAAAAGGAGTATCAACAGCGGCCAGCCCCACAGCCAGGAAGACGCATCTGCAATAAATTTAGAAATATTGTCCATAGGATTTTTTATTTGTTATTTGCAAAGGTAAGTTTTTTTAAGAAATTATAATAAGTTCAATAAATAACATTGGAAAAATTTCCAGAGCATTTTTCCGGTCGATTTTCCTTTGATGCGCAGTATTTACTGATGCTTTGAATAATTCAGTTGCATTTGATACTTGAAGCTACTCGCAACCGCCTTTTTTTGTATCTTTGCAAGTTCTTTTAATTTCTAAAAAACAGATTCGATGAATAAGAAAGTTTTACTGATGATTTTAGACGGGTGGGGCGAAGGCGAACACAATCATTCCAACGTGATTTTTACTGTCGGCGCACCAAATTTTGAACGCTTGAAAGCTGCATATCCACATGCACAGTTATTGGCATGCGGCGAAAATGTAGGGCTTCCAGACGGACAAATGGGTAATTCTGAAGTCGGTCATTTGAATATCGGCGCAGGCCGCATCGTATATCAGGATTTAGTGAAAATCAATCGCGCTTGCCGCGATAATTCCATTTTGCAAAATGACGAAATAAAAAAAGTATATTCGTACGTCAAAACCCACAATAAGCAATTACATTTAATAGGTCTGATATCCGATGGCGGCGTACACAGTTCGTTGGAACACCTGTTTAAACTGTGCGAAATCGGCAAAGAATACGCTATTGAAAAATTATTTGTGCATTGTTTCATGGACGGTCGCGATACCGACCCACGCAGCGGCAAGGGATTTGTCGAACAACTGCAAAAGCAATTGGCAAAAACCACCGGACGCATCGCTACTGTTGTAGGACGTTACTACGCTATGGACAGGGATAAACGTTGGGAGCGCATAGCAGAAGCTTACGATTTAGTCGTAAACGGTAAAGGAACGCCTGTAACCGATGCAGCGCAGGGCATACAACAGTCCTACGATGCCGGTGTAACAGACGAGTTCATTAAACCGTTGGTGTGTGCCGATGGCGGAAAGCCGGTAGCAACTATTCAGGAAGGCGATGCGGTCATTTTCTTTAATTTTCGCAACGACCGTGCAAAAGAATTGACCATTGTCCTTTCGCAGGATGAACTGCTGCAAGGCATTCAAGCCGATGCAAAAAAACCGGACAGTCTCCTATCGCCGGAAGCCCGCGCGGCGGTTTTGGAAATGAAGACCATTCCCCTGCATTATTGTACAATGGTTCCTTATGACGATAAATTCAAGGGGCTGCACATTCTTTTCGACAAAGACAATGTGCAAAACACGTTGGGGGAAGTAGTATCGCAGGCCGGTAAAAACCAATTGCGCATTGCCGAAACGGAAAAGTACGCCCATGTTACGTTCTTCTTCTCCGGCGGACGGGAAGCAACATTTGCCAATGAAGAGCGCATCCTGATTGCGTCTCCAAAGGTTGCGACTTATGACCTGCAACCCGAAATGAGCGCCTATGAAGTTACGGAAGCATTGGTGAAAGCATTGCATACGCAAAAATTCGATTTGGTGGTATTGAACTTTGCCAACGGCGATATGGTGGGACATACCGGCGTGTATGCAGCCATCAGCAAAGCCGTGAAAGCGGTAGATGAAAATATAGGAGTATTGGTAAAAACCGCCCAAGACAACGGTTACACCGTGCTTATCACCGCCGACCACGGCAATGCCGATTATGCCGAAAACCCCGATGGTTCGCCGAATACCGCACATTCGTTAAATCCCGTTCCATTCATTGTCGTGGACAATGACATAAAAACCGTGCATAACGGCGTCCTGGCCGACATAGCGCCAACCACTCTAAAACTCATGGGCATCCCTCAGCCAATGGAAATGAGCGGGAAAGTGTTGATATAAACTACCGCGCAAATCTACTTCTTTACGGTACTTTCACGTAATCAATTCGGCTAACAGTAAAAAGAAAGCCGTCCGGTTCTTTCGAATCGGACGGCTTGTAGGATTGAAAAACAAGCTGCGAATAAAACTTAAGTAGCAAGTCAGCTCCAAAAAGGAGGTGTTCCAGCCACACCTTCCGGTACGGCTACCTTGTTACGACTTAGCCCCAGTCACCG
>JAIROQ010000043.1 GCA_031257455.1 Prevotellaceae bacterium
ATTGTTTAATGACAATGTGAAAAACGCATTGAATGCATCCGAAGAAAACGGATTAACAATGGAAGAAATTAATGAAGTCGTTGATGAAGTACGGCAAGAAATGTATGAGCGAGGCGAACAGTATATGTAAAATTGTTATAGACTCCAATATTTGGGTTTCTTTTTTGATAGGGAAAAGGCTATCACGTTTTTTGCAATATATATTAGACGAACACATCGTTATTATTACCTGTAAATCTCAGTTGCTTGAACTTTCGCGCGTTTTTGAGAAGCCGAAAGTTAAGAAACTCATTCATCCCGACCGAATACGTTCGTTTTTTAATTTTTTGGAAGAATATACCGTGTCTATCCCTGTTACTACCATAACTGATTTATGTAGGGACCCAAAAGATAATTATTTGCTTTCTTTATCTATTGATGCAAGGGTGCACTATTTGGTTACAGGCGACAATGATTTATTAGCGTTACGTCATATTAACAATACTGTTATTATTAATTTTGCCGACTTTGAAATGCTCATGGGCCAAAGGAGTTGATTTCTCCGCCCCGTACCGTTCAAAAAGCGTGTAAACCAACATTCAATAGTTTATATGCTTTTTTATTTCAGCATAACTCGAATATAAATTGTTTATAAAATCAACTGCTGTGAAAAGAAATTATCTCATTTTGATGCAACACGGGGCTACCTGATTGATACGCTCGGCGCACGCATCATCCAAACCGACCGCCCGGCCTACCTGTTGGAGTATTTAAGAAAACGAAAAATGCAAGATTGACCCTTCTTTGATTTTTTATTGATTAATGACTTTGTTGCAACGGAACAAATGTGGTATAAAAGAGAAAAGATTATTGGTGTATTTTTGTAAAGGTAACTCTTAACTCAGAAAGGGTATCCTACGCCGAAGTGCAGCGACAGGTTTTGCAGCGACAGAATATTGCGAACGGGGACCCAGCCGCTGTAAAGACGCGGTTCATGAAGTTTGGCGCCAATGTCAAACCGGATAATCAGGAAGTCAAAGTTCAGGCGAAGCCCGAAACCGGTATTCAAGGCAATTTGTTTTAAAAAGGTAGCGGCATTGAGTACCGCCAGTTCATTCGCTTCCGCGTAATTCAACGACCATACGTTGCCGGCGTCCAGGAAGAATGCGCCATCGAACATGCCGCTGATTTTGAAACGGTATTCAAAATTGGCTTCCAGCTTGAAATCGCCCACCTGATTGGGAATAGAAAATGTGGTGTCCATAGCTGCTGCGCCCGGCCCTACGGTGCGCGACTGCCATCCCCGCAGGCTGTATGCGCCGCCGGAATAATAGACCTCTTCATAGGGCAATGAAATAGAATTGCCGTAAGCGCGTCCGATGCCTGCAAACAGGCGGTAGGCAATGGTGTGTTTCTCATTCCATACCAGATAATGCGAAAAGTTTATATCGGTTTTCAGGTATTGCGAGTAAGGCGTTTTCCCTATCAGGTAAGTCTTTTTTTCGGAATTATAGGGCAATGCCTTATTGAATGCGCTTAACAGATTGCCTGCCGAACCGACAGTCCAGCGTAACTGCACGGAATGGGACTTGTTCGAGGGTTGGCGGGTACTGTATAAAAAGGAAGCATTGGCGCCCAGTACAAAGTGGTTTTCATACCGGTTACGCAAATACGGATTGCTTAAAGTAGAACGGTAAAATTCCTCGCTCATGTTAAACAGGTTGACGATACTTAGATTAAGCAAATTGACCGCATAGGAAAATTGCGGTTTTGTCCGCCAGCTGTACCCCAGCAGGAATGCCAGCGAATTGCGCGTATATTCCGGCCGCAACTGGTAACTGTAAGAAGTAGTAAATTCCGTTTGTGGCGAATAGGTATTAAAATACCGGTAAATAAAAGGGAACAGGAACTTGGGTGCGCCAATAGTTCCCGAGACGCCCAGTTCGTTTGAACGTTTCCTGCTGTCGCCGATATGGAACGGGTCGAATTGAAAATTTTCGGACAGGCTCAGGTTTAACCATTCCGCGCCCCTGAAAATATTACGATGATAATAACTCAACGCGGGCGAAAGGCCGAGCAGCCCCAGACTGCTCACCGAGGCTTCCATATTCAATTTAAAACCCTGCGCCGCGCCGGGAGTAAGATGAATGACGCAATCTATCAATGTATCGCCGGCAACGGACGCTTTTTGAAAGTTAATGGCAATAACCCGGAACAGACGCAGGTTGGAGAAATTCGCATAGGTTTGTGCATTCTCGTCGCCATTGTAATAATCGCCCGGCCGAATGGTATTGGCCGCCAGCAGTACGCCGGTGCGCACGGACTGCCGCCTGCGGTAGAATACATACACATTACCCGCAGGGGTCTGCTGGGCGAGAACTTCCGTATAGCCGCGCATGTAATTGGTATCCGTTGACGCTTCCACAGCGTCATATTGCGTATAAATTTTTACGGTACGTATGCGGAACTGTTTGCGGTATCCCAACGAATCTATGATTTCCGGCGGTTCGTTCATATTCAAAAGAACGGTGATATCGGCGCGGTTATTGCCTCTCAGCGTATCGGCGTCATAGGAAATCAACGTACGGTTGAACGATGAAAAGCCTTTGGCATGCATGGACGCTTCGATACGTTCACGTTCCTGTTCCAGCAATTGCAACGAAAGCGGCAATCCTTTTTCGAGCAGGCTGTGAGCCGTATCGCTCAGGATAAACGGGCGAAGAATACTGTCCTGTATCCGGTAGCGGATATTATTCAACAAAACCTGCTCGCCGGGCGTTACGGTATAGGTGACTTTCGCCTTGTGCCGGTGATACACCACCGTATCTTTCACCGTAGCATTATAGTATCCCTGCGAATGGAGGTATTGCCCGATATTATTGACACTGCTGCCCACCATTGAAGAATCGAATACCACCGGAGCTTCACCGATTTTCTTCATTGTCTTGCCCAGCCAGCAACTGTCGCATTTCGGACTGGCATTGTAGATACCCAGATAAAGTTTGATATTAAGCAATGACGGCCTGTTGGCCTGTTGCCGGATATACGGAAGGATTTTCTTTTTCGTTATGGTCGTATTGTCGGTGATATACACCTCATTTTTCGCCAGTAAATAATCGCCTTCCGCCAAATAACGGGTAGAACTGCATGACGAAAATAGAAAGGATAATAAAATACCGCTACCGGCTATATAAAAAATATTTTTCAACACACTACCAAGTTTTCGGATACAAATTTACTATTTTTTCCTGATATGGCATTTGCATAAATGATAATTATTGACCAGCACTATGGGGAATTGGTGGTAGCAATTTACGGATTTACAGATTTGCGATACTCGATACTCGATACTCGATTTGCGACAGGCGACCCTACGCTTGCCGCCATTTTTCACTCTCCACTCTCCATTTTCAACTAAATTACGCTTTACACATTTCGCTTCACGCGTAACTAAAAAATATTTGCAATTAAAAAATATTGTTTTATATTTGCACCGTTATTATGCTTCTTTGACGTATTGAAAAGGATATTCTAAAGAAATATCGCTTTAACTTTTATTCTTGTACTAATTGAAATCTGGAAAATTTCTACCGAGTGTGAATATAAGTAAAAGCAACCATGCCAAGAGTGGACATGGGTTGTTATACTTATTTACTCGGTGGGTCATCCAGAACCTCAATTAGTGATAAGTATAGTGCCCTTTCCACTTTTAGTTTTTTAGTGGCATAAGGAAAAAATCACAGTGAAAGTTGAAGTAACAAATAGCAGAAAGCATTCATCAAAACTTTCTGCAATCATTGGCAGCGGATAAAAAATCGTAGCAAGGGGTTGTTTTGTAAGAAAAAGTTTGTGTTTGAAAAACAACCCTGATGCTACAAAAATAAAGACAATTAAAAATAAAAAAATTATGAAAAAAATTCTTTTCTTTTTCGCCATGCTTGTCGGCGTTACAGCAAGCGCACAATCAACAGTGCAAATTACGCCTATCAGCGCAACTTACACTATGTCGCCGACCGTTCAATTCAAAGTGAGTTGGACAAATCAATCAACCGACAACCACCGTAACAAAGTGTGGCTATTTGTAGATTTCCAACCCGTCATTTCCCCTACGCAAAAAGGGAATTGGCAACCAGCAACCATTACCGG
>JAIROQ010000104.1 GCA_031257455.1 Prevotellaceae bacterium
GGAAAGCCTGCGCTCAAAACGTCTCAAGGCCGGATGGAACAGGGAATTTCTTCTAAAACTCCTCAAAATTTAAATGCGTTGGCCCTGACTTAGGTACAAATTAGTTGAAAATTGAGAGTTGAAAGTTGAAAATGGCGGCAAGCGTATTTTAGTTATGAGTTATGAGTTATGAATTATGAATTATGAGTTGCGGCAAACGTAGTGGCGTCAGCCAAATCTGTAAATCTGTAAATCCGTAAATCTGTAAATCTGTAAATTTTTCCAACCTCTTATGTAACTAAATTGCATTATGCTGATATATAGGCATTAGAAAAAGGGTGGCCGAAGTTACTTTTGCAGGGATGCGCGTACCGTGCTGGGGGACTTAGTAGCGCCACATGCCCCGCCCTGCACATCGCGCGGCGCAAGGGTTTTCCACGATGCACCGGCAGTATGCCGCGCGAAAAGCAGGTGGGCATCGTGCATCCCCGAGCTGCGTTCCGCTTCGCTACACTTGCACGGGGTTATTCATGTTGCGCCCCTTCGGGGCTTTTTAGTTGAAAATGGAAAATGGAGAGTTGAAAATGTTTTTTAGTTATGAGGTATGAATTATGAGTTGCGACAAGCGCAGTGGCGCAAGTCCAATTAGTCACATTAGCACATTAGCACATTAGTCACATTAGCACATTAACAAATCTGTAAATCCGTAAATCCGTAAATCTGTAAATGGCCACTCCAACTCATACCTCATACCTCTTAACTTTTTTCGTATCTTTGCTTCTCTATTCAAAGCAGAGCAGGATGAATGTCATACAAATTTATTGCGAAAATACCCAATCATACCATACATGCCCGCCGGGTACGGGCTTATATCAATTGTCGCGGCAACTGCATGTCCGTTTGGCGTCAGACGTGTTGGCGGCGTTGGTGGACAACCAGCTGAAAGACCTTTCGTATAAAATATATTTTGCGATGAATATCCGCTTTGTCGATATTTCGTATCCCGATGGCATGCGCACTTATCAACGTTCGCTTTCGTTCCTTTGCCGGAAAGCTGTCGAGGACGTGTTGCCCGGTTACCGGCTGGCTATCGAGCATTCCATATCGCGCGGCTTATACGGCGAAATCACCAAAGACGGCCAGCCCGCCGGCGAGGCGGCACTGCGGCAGGTGGCGGCGCGGATGCGCGAACTGGTGGAAAAAGATATACCGTTTGTCCGCGTAAAAGAAGCTACCGAAAAAGTCATCGCCCTGTTCGAGGAGAACGGGCAACCCGAAAAAGCCTTGCTGCAAAAAACGCGCGGCCGTTTCTATACTACCATTTATTATCTGGACGGCTGTCCCGATATTTTCTACGGGCCATTGCTTTATTCGACCGGTTATTTGAAAGTTTTTGCACTGGACAGGTATGAAGGCGGCGTTCTGCTGCGCATGCCGCAAGCCGATAATCCGCTGGAACTGGAGCCGCGTCCCAGACAGCCGAAACTGTTCCATATCTTCCGGCAACACAAGGAATGGAACGAGATTTTGGGCGCCAACAGTATCGGTTCTATCAATAAAATTATCCAGCAAGACAAGGCGCGCGGCCTCATCCAAACGGCGGAAGCCCTGCAGGAGCGCGAATATGCCACATTGGCGCAGCAAATACAAAAAGCGCATGACCGCATAAAATTAGTATTGATTGCCGGCCCATCGAGCAGCGGGAAAACAACGTCTTCAAAGCGGCTGAGCATACAGGCCAAAGTGGCGGGCTTAAACCCGGTGGCACTGGAACTGGATAATTATTTTGTCGATCGCGATAAAACGCCGCATGACGCTGACGGGAACTATGATTTTGAAACCATCGACGCCCTCGATTTGGATTTTCTCAACGAACAGTTGGACGATTTACTGCACGGGAAAGAAATTACCGTCCCGCGTTTTGATTTTATAGACGGGAAACGTTATTTTCCCGGACAGCGGCTGAAAGTGCGTCCCAACGACCTGTTGGTGCTGGAGGGCATCCATGCCCTGAACCCCGCACTGACAAAAGGCGTGAATGATGAAAATAAATTCAAAATCTACGCCTCTGCGCTCACGTCTATTTCGATGGACGAAAACAACCGCGTTCCGACTACCGACAACCGTTTAATCCGGCGGATTGTGCGGGACGCCAAGACACGCGGCTACACCGCCGGTCAAACGATTGCCCGGTGGCAAAGCGTGCGGCGCGGCGAAGACCGCTATATTTTCCCGTATCAGGAAAATGCCGATGTGATGTTCAATTCGGCGCTATTGTTTGAATTACCGGTATTGCGGCGACATGCCGAGCCGCTCCTGCACCGTATTCATCCCATCGACCCATCGTATGCCGAAGCCTTGCGGTTGTTGAAATTCCTCAGCTATTTCGAGATGATTGCGCCCGAAGACGAAGCGACCATTCCGCCTACGTCCATTCTCCGCGAATTTACCGGAGGCAGCAGTTTTACGTATTAACGTTCCGGCAGGCCGTCCATGCACTGTTCAAACCATTGCCATAACGCATCACCGGGCGCCGGCGCAACAATCGTGACCGGCGTTTTTTTCACCGGATGCACAAAAGCCGCACTGCGTGCATGCAATGAGATACTGCCATCCGGATTGGAACGCGGCGCGCCATACTTCAAATCGCCTTTTATCGGGCAGCCGATAGCCGCCAGCTGACACCGGATTTGATGATGCCGGCCGGTGAGTAGCTGCACTTCCAATAAATGATAATTGTCGCCGCCGGCAAGGAGCGTGTAGCGCAACCGCGCCTCTTTTGCGCCCGGCCGGGAGGTATCGAATGCATAGGATTTATTTTGTTTTTCGTTGCGGATTAAATAATGTGTCAATATGCCGCTCTCTTTGGCAGGAAGGGTTTTTACGATAGCCCAATAAATTTTGTGCACATCGCCGTTACGGAATAATTCATTGAGGCGTTCCAGCGCCTTGCCGGTCTTCGCAAAGAGCGTTACGCCGCTCACAGGCCGGTCGAGCCGGTGCGGTACGCCCAAAAAAACATTGCCCGGCTTGTGGTCGCGCTCCTTGATAAACTGTTTCAGCTGTTCGCACAACGGCATATCGCCGGTCTTATCCCCCTGCACAATCTCCCCCGACCGCTTATTGACAGCAAGAATATGGTTGTCTTCGTAAATTAGTTGAAAGTTGAAAGTTGAAAGTTGAAAATACATTTTAGTCGTAAGTTGCGACAAGCGCAAATTAATGGTTAATGGTTAATGGTTAATGGTGACAAGCGCAGTGGCGTAAGCCTAAATCTGTAAATCTGTAAATCCGTAAATCTGTAAATCAATATTGTTCTTTTTCATTGGGGAAGTCGCCCGATTTAACGTCTTTCACGTAATGTTTGAAAGCTTTTTGCATGTCATCGCACAGGTTGGCATACCGCCGTAGGAAGCGCGGTGAAAATTCCTGATGCAAGCCCAGCATATCATGCGCAACCAATACCTGCCCGTCCACAAAACGCCCCCCCCCGATACCAATCATCGGGATTTTTAATTCTTCCGTCACCTGTTTGCCCAGGAGGGCGGGGATTTTCTCGAGCACAATAGCGAAACAGCCCGCGTCTTCGAGCAGGTGTGCATCTTCAAGCAAACGCGCCGCTTCTGCCTTATCTTTGGCGCGGACGGAATAAGTGCCGAATTTCAAAATCGACTGCGGCGTCAAACCCAGATGCCCCATCACGGGAATACCCGCCGACAGGATGCGCTGTACCGATTCCAACACTTCCCTGCCGCCTTCGAGCTTCACCGCATCGGCTTCGCTTTCTTTCATCAGGCGGATAGCCGAATGTACGGCCTCTTTCGAGTTACCCTGGTAAGTGCCGAAGGGCATATCGACTACCACCATCGGGTTCTTCACGGCGCGCACCACGCTTTGCGCATGATAAATCATCTGGTCGAGCGTAATAGGCAGCGTCGTTTCATGGCCGGCCATCACATTGGCCGCCGAATCGCCCACCAGCATAATATCCACGCCGGCCGTATCCATAATCCGCGCCATCGTGTAGTCATACACCGTGAGCATGGCGATTTTCTCGCCGCGCTGTTTCATTTCATATAAAGCGCGGGTCGTTACCACCCGTTTCTTTCCTTCTACTGACATAGTTTTTATGATTATTGATTATTAAAGTTAATATGATATTCAGATCAGGCGCTCCATTATGCGGCTACAAAGCTATGAAAAAATATTTTATTCGATGCTCGATGTTCGATATTCGAATGGCTTGCGCCAATTTAAAGATTTAAAAATTTAAAAATTCAAAGATTTAAAGATTGGCTGTCGCCAGCAAATCAGAAATCAGAAATTAGAAATCAGAATCCTTTGTTAAAAAAATAATCTTCCTGCTATCAGCCCCTAAGGGAGTGGAAAAAGATACTTTTGTCCTCTTTTAACATTTACTTCTTATTTTTATTGTATTTTTGCAGCCCCCGCTTGATTGAAGAAGCAGGGCAGTATTAACTAATTTTTACTTTATGGCATTAAATTTAGTTTCAAAACTACGCGAGTTGGACAAAAAAACGGAAAAAGCTATTCAGGGCGGCGGCGAACAGGCCATCGCCAAACAGATAGCCATGGGGAAACTCCCCGCCCGCGAACGTATCAACTGCTTAGTAGACGAAAATTCGTTCTATGAATATGATTTATTCGTAGAACATGATGCGCGTGAATTCGGCATGGACGGAAAAGAATTGCCCGGAGACGGCGTTATTATCGGCACGGGAAAAATAAATGGGAAACCGGTAGCTATTTATGCACAGGATTTCACGGTGGCCGGCGGCTCGTTAGGCTCTATGCATGCACGCAAAATCACCAAGATTATGGACTATGCCTTGCGTATGCGGCTTCCCCTTATCGGCATTAATGATTCCGGCGGCGCGCGTATTCAGGAAGGCGTTAATTCGCTGGCGGGTTATGGCGAAATTTTCTTCCGCAATACATTGGCAAGCGGCGTTACGCCCCAGCTTTCGGTTATTCTTGGCCCTTGCGCCGGCGGTGCGGTATATTCCCCCGCCCTTACCGACTTTGTGTTTGTGGTGGACAATATCTCCAAAATGTTTATCACCGGCCCCGAAGTGATTAAATCCGTACTGGGGGAAGAAATTTCTATGGAAGACCTCGGCGGCGCCCGCGTACACTGCGAAATCACCGGAAATGCACACTTTTTTGCAAAAAGCGAAAAAGAATGTTTTGAACAAATCAAGACATTGCTTTCGTACATCCCCTGGCACAACGAAGAACAAAGCACGGTGGTGGCTACGCGCGAACCGTCTAAAAAATACAACATCGAAAAGATTGTTCCCGTTGACCCGACCAAGCCTTATGACGTGCGCGATGTGATACGTTCCCTGACCGACAATTCGGACTTTTTCGAAGTACAGGAACTGTGGGCGGCGAACATTGTCATCGGCTTCGGGCGCATGGCCGGAAAAACCATCGGCTTCGTGGCCAACCAGCCAATGGTACTGGCCGGCGTGCTTGACTGCGACTCATCGGACAAGGCGGCGCGTTTCATCCGCTACTGTGATGCATTCGACATCCCGCTGGTGACTATCGAAGACATGCCGGGATATCTTCCGGGCGTTGACCAGGAACATGCCGGCGTCATCCGGCATGGGGCAAAGTTGCTGTATGCTTACAGTGAAGCCACCGTTCCGCGCATTACCGTTATCCTCCGCAAGGCGTATGGCGGCGGTTATATTGCCATGAATTCCCGCCACCTGCGTGCCGATTTCGTATTTGCATGGCCTATGGCGGAAATTGCGGTAATGGGGCCTGAAGGCGCGGCAAATATTATCTTCCGCAAGGAAATTACAGAAGCGGCAGACCCCGAAGCCATGCGCAAACAAAAAGTACAGGAATACAAGAATAAATTTGCCAACCCCTACGTAGCTGCAGCAAAAGGATACATCGACTCGGTGATTAAGCCGAAAGACACGCGGCAATTTGTGCTCCAGGCATTGGAATTAACAAAAGTGAAAGCCGTTGGTCGCCCGAAAAAGAAACACGGCATTCCCCCATTTTAACGGCATACGGGGCATGGAAATGGAGTTGAAAATTGAAAGTTGAAAGTTGAAAATGCTTGCGCCGGCCACTTACGACTTACGACTTACGACTTACAACTTACGACTTACGACTTACAACTTACAACTTATGACTTACGACTTACAACTTACAACTTACAACTTACGACTAAGATGACTTACGACTAAAAAACTACTTTGTATGGAAAAGAAAAAAGAGGGGAATTTGCAGGAAGAAGAGATGGTGATTACCGACCACCCCAGCGATTTCCAAATACTTTCGGTGACGGCGGAAGGACGCAAATACCAGACAACATTCACTAAAAAATTTGCCGCCCGTAAACAGTGGGTGCGCCCGAACCCCGAAGAAATAAAATCATTTATTCCCGGAACAGTAGAAAAAATCCTGGTGAAAAAAGGACAGCTCATCAAAGCGAACGATGAAATAATGTCGTATATAGCGATGAAAATGCGCAATATTATTCGTGCGCCGTTTGACGGGAAAGTGGAAACCATTTTCGTGAAAGAAGGCGAGCAATTGCCGAAAGGCACGCCGATGTTCATAATAAAACAAAAACCGCCGGCACAGTCAAAAGAAGAACTGCGGAAGGCCGCAAAAGAACAGCGGAAAACAAAACGCCGCAAAAACCATTTTTAATGTGAAGATGTGGAGATGTGAAGATGTGGCGTCAGCCAATCTTTAAATCTTTAAATCTTTAAATTTTTAAATCTTTAAATAGTCACTCCAATTCAAAATTCGATTAAATCAGTTTCAACTGTTTATTTTCTTCTTCAAAATAGTGGATAAAGGCGTTGTTCACTACGCGGATGCCGCCGGGCGTGGGATAGTCGCCGGAGAAATACCAGTCGCCGGTATTGTCGGGGCAGGCGGCATGCAGCCCTTCGAGCGACTGGAATACAAGTTTTACTTCAGCCTGCATATTATCGGGACGCAGCAGGACGGCAATTTTCTCGGAAATCTCTTCGGGCGTGAACGGATGGTAAATATCTTTGACATGATTTATGCCTTCGCCGGACTTTTTTTGCTGCTGTTTGCAACGCTGGTACACGTCTTCAATCAGGCCGGCCATGCCGCGTTCCTTGAGCAGTTCTATCGCCGCCAGGAATGCGCAAAATTCTTTCATCCGCGACATTTCGATGCCGTAGCAGTCGGGATAGCGGATTTGCGGCGCGGAGCTGACTACAATAATTTTCTTCGGCTCCAGACGGTCTAACATTTTCAGGATACTTTGCTTTAAGGTAGTGCCGCGTACGATGCTGTCATCGATGATGACGATGGAATCAATGCGGCGGCGCACGATGCCGTAGGTCACGTCATACACATGTTCCACCATATTATTGCGCGATGCGCCTTCGGTGATGAATGTGCGCATTTTGGCGTCCTTCACGGCTATTTTCTCCACGCGCGGCCGTTGGGTGATGATATCCCACAATTCGCCGGACGGAAGCATTTTCCCCGCTTCCAGTATGCGCCGGTGCTTTTCATGCAGCATATAATCTTCCACGCCTTTAATCAGGCCGTAGAAAGCCGTTTCCGCCGTGTTGGGGATATACGAAAAAATGGTATGCTCGAAATCATAACCGATAACGTCCAATACTTTCCCGGTAAGTTGTTCGCCTAATTTTTTCCGTTCGCGGTAGATATATTTGTCTGTGCCGCGCGAGAAATAAATGCGCTCGAAGGAACAGGCTTTGCGCTCCAATGGCTGTATGATTTGCTCCACGTCCACAGAGGCGTCTTTTTTCAGGATAATCGCCGCGCCGGCGGGCAGTTCCTTGACATCGTCCGTGCGCACGCGGAATGCCGTCTGGATGACCGGACGCTCCGATGCCACTACCGCGACCTCCTCATCGACATAGTAAAATGCCGGGCGGATACCATGCGGGTCGCGCACCACAAAGGCGTCTCCCTGCCCGACAATGCCGCCGATAACATATCCCCCGTCCAGTTTACGGACTGTTTCCTTGAGCAGGAATGGAATATCCAACCGGTTTTCGATGTTGACAGCGATTTTTTTCCGCGACCATTCGGGGTATTTTTCACGGTATTGTCCATACAGCGTTTCATTCTGCCGGTCGAGCAGATGCCCCATGCGTTCGAGCAGCGACACCGTGTCGGAGGTATTATGCGGATATTGCCCTATTTCCACCAACTGCCGAAATACTTCATCGGCATTGGTGAGCGTGAAGTTCCCCGCGACCGTCAGGCTGCGCGAACGCCAGTTATTGCTGCGCAGTACCGGATGCACAAAATCAATCGTCTGGTTGCCCTGCGTCCGGTAGCGCAGATGCCCCAAGAGCGCTTCGCCCGCAAAGGGGATATGGGCGGTTATCCACTGCTCCGTAGCGGCGGGATGCCGGCGGATACCGGCCAATCCTTCGGAAATCGTATCGAATACATCCCGCAAAGGGGAATGGGAATTGGAACGTGTGCGGTCCATATACACGCTGCCGGGTTGCGGGTGCAGTTTCACGGATGCCACGCCGGCGCCGTCCTGTCCGCGATTGTGCTGTTTTTCCATCAACAGGTACAGTTTTTCTATACCATAATTCCACGTGCCGTATTTTTCTTTGTAATACGACAGCGGTTTGCGCAGGCGCACAAGGGCTATTCCACACTCATGCTGCAAATTTTCCGACATAGGCCATGTTTATTAAGTTGCAAAAGTACGAAAAATATCAGGAATGGGAAGGGGGCATTTACGGATTTACAGATTTACAGATTGGGCGGACGCCGGAGCAAATTTGGAATTATAAAATGCTTTACTTATCTTTGTCATCATCATTCTAAAAGCTACCAATATGTCTCTTGAAGAACAACAGGAATTGAAGCAAAAAAGCTACGCGGAAGCGATGCGCTACATGAACAATGCCAAAGAAACGCTACAGAAAGCAAAGAAAGAGGATAACTATTACGCCGACCGGAAATATGTGCGCACTGCCTGCGGAACGGCCTACAACGGCGTACTGCTCGCACTGGACGCCTACTTTATGCTCAAAGACGTGGAG